>CAVCRI010000018.1:0-29175 GCA_963604545.1 Lachnospiraceae bacterium
ACATCGGTAGTGCACGGGCTTCCCAAGCCTGGGAGGCGGGTTCGATTCCCGTATCTCGCTCTTACCTCTTAGATTTTAATACATAACGACTAGGCCTGCTCTGATGTGATATCATAGCAGGTCTATTTTGTTTTTCTGTCATTACCCGATATGCTTCACCCTGTAACCCATCTCTATTCCCTTTATCTTACCATCATTTCCATATTTTTTCCGTAAAGGTTTGCGTACAGTTTTTACGCTTTTTTCATTCGCCGTATCGGTTTATTTTATACCTTTGCACTAGAAAAAGAAAAAACTATCGTATAAACAAAAACAAAACAATAAATAAACAAATCATGAAAGAGCTAAAATCTTTGAATAAGCGCACAGCACCTAAGAGCGTAGCGCCAGAGAAAATCATCCAGTTTGGTGAGGGTAACTTCCTACGTGCATTCGTAGACTGGATTGTATGGAACATAAACAAGAAGACCGACTTCAATGGCTCAGTCGTAGTCGTTCAGCCTTTGGCACAGGGTATGGTCGACTGGCTCAATGGTCAGGACTGCCTCTATCATGTCAACCTTCAGGGCAAGGAGAACGGTCAGGCTGTCAACACCCTTGAGCGTATCGATGTCATCAGCCGTGCCCTCAACCCATATTCCCAGAATCAGGCATTCATGGCATTGGCAGAGCAGCCTGAGATGCGTTTCATCATCTCTAACACCACCGAGGCGGGTATTGCCTTCGACGACAGCTGCAAGTTTGCCGATGCTCCAGCCTCTTCCTATCCGGGCAAGTTGGTGCAGTTGCTTTTCCACCGCTATAAGTTCTTCGAGGGCGACCCTACAAAGGGTATGATCCTGATGCCTTGCGAACTCATCTTCCTCAATGGCCACCACCTCAAGGAGTGCATCTATCAGTATATTGAGTTGTGGAAGGGCGACATGGGCGACGACTACGAGGGCTTCAAGGAATGGTTTACCAACCACTGCTATGTTTGCGCTACACTCGTAGACCGTATCGTACCTGGCTTCCCTCGCGATACCATCAAGGAGATTCAGCAGAAGGTTTGCTACAAGGACAACCTTGTGGTCAAGGCTGAGAGCTTCCACCTCTGGGTCATCGAGAAGGCTGAGAACATGACCGTGGAGCAGATGCAGGAGGAATTCCCTGCCCACAAGGCTGGTTTGCACGTGCTCATCACCGACAACGAGAAGCCTTATCATGAGCGCAAGGTAACCCTCCTCAATGGTCCTCATACCGTGTTGAGCCCTGTCACTTACCTGAGCGGTGTCAATATCGTGCGTGATGCTTGCGAGCATCCTGTATTGGGTAAGTATATCTACAAGGTTCAGTTTGAGGAGTTGATGCAGACCTTGAATCTCCCAATGGAGGAACTCCAGAAGTTCGCTGCAGATGTATTGGAGCGCTTCGAGAATCCATTCGTAGACCATCAGGTTACCAGCATCATGCTCAACTCCTTCCCTAAGTATGAGACTCGCGATCTCCCTGGTGTCAAGGTTTACTTGGAGCGCAAGGGCGAGTTGCCAAAGGGTTTGGTGTTCGGTCTCGCTGCCATCATTACATATTACAAAGGCGGAAAGCGTGCCGATGGTGCGGAAATCAAGCCACAGGACGACCCTAAGATTATCGAAAAGCTCACCGAGCTTTGGGCAACAGGCGACACCCAGAAGGTTGCTGAGGGTGTGCTCGGTTTCGACTATGTATGGCATGAGGACTTGAACAAGACAGTTCCGGGCATGACCGCCCTTGTCAAGGAGTATCTCGACCTGATTCAGGAGAAGGGCATGTTGGAGGCAGTCAAGACTATCCTCTAATATTCCTTCATTTGTAATCTCAAACCTTATAAATGTAGAGATAAAATAATATCAATATAGAGATAAAATAGGGGGTATTAAATACAGAGATTAAATATAGGCACCTAGTTTGGGGATTGCTCCCTAACTAGGTGCCTTAGTTGTTTATTTCGCTTCCAGATGAAATGCTATAAATACTTTTCAGAGAAGCATTTAGTCTGTCGCCTTTTTGGGGTGACTATTGTTTAATTCTTGAAGCTGTGGATAGGTGCAGGGATACGACCTACACGATTTACAAAAGCCTCGCAACTGAACTTGTTGACAGGCATGATAGGCGCATGACCCAACAAGCCTCCGAAGTCAACATTGTCGCCCACCTTCATGCCCACCACAGGGATGACACGCACGGCAGTGGTCTTCTGGTTGACCATACCGATGGCAGCCTCATCTGCGATGATACCAGAGATAGTGGTGGCAGGAGTATCGCCTGGGATGGCAATCATGTCGAGACCCACAGAGCAAACGCAGGTCATTGCCTCCAACTTTTCGATGCAGAGTGCGCCTGCCTCCACGGCATTGATCATGCCCTGGTCTTCGCTCACAGGGATGAAAGCACCACTCAGACCGCCCACATAAGAGGAAGCCATGATGCCGCCCTTCTTCACCTGATCGTTCAAGAGAGCCAAGGCGGCTGTTGTTCCTGGGGCACCGGCATGTTCCAGTCCAATCTCCTCCAGGATGTCTGCCACGCTGTCGCCGATGGCTGGGGTAGGAGCCAATGACAGGTCGATGATACCGAATGGAACACCCAGTCGGCGGGAAGCCTCTTTGGCAACCAACTGTCCCACACGGGTAATCTTGAAGGCTGTGCGCTTGATGGTTTCGCAGAGTACTTCGAAGCTCTCGCCACGCACGCTCTGCAGGGCATATTTCACCACGCCCGGTCCGCTTACGCCCACGCTTATCACGGCATCAGCCTCGCTCACACCATGGAAAGCACCCGCCATGAATGGGTTGTCGTCTGGTGCATTGCAGAGCACCACGAGTTTGGCGCAACCCAGCGACCCATTGTCCTTGGTGGCCTCGGCGGTGTCCTTTATGATTTCGCCCATCAGTCGTACGGCATCCATGTTGATGCCGGTCTTGGTGGAGCCAACGTTTACCGAGCTACAGATGAATTCGGTCTGTGCCATAGCCTGAGGGATGGAGCGAATCAGAAGCTCGTCACTCTTGCTCATGCCCTTGCTCACGATAGCGGAGTAACCACCCAGGAAGTTGACACCCAGTTCCTTGGCGCAGCGGTCGAGGGTCTTGGCAATCTTCACGTAGTCGTCGGTTGTCTTGCATGCAGAACCTCCCACGAGCGAGATAGGGGTGATGGAGATTCGCTTGTTGACGATAGGCACTCCATATTCCTTGGAGATGTCCTCGCCGGTCTTCACCAGATTCTTGGCGAGACGGGTAATCTTGTTGTATATGTTCTGACAGAGCTGGTCGAGGTCGGCGGTGGCACAGTCCAGGAGATTGATACCCATGGTGATGGTGCGCACGTCGAAGTTCTCTTGCTCTATCATCTTGTTGGTTTCGATAACCTCTGATATATTAATCATACTTTGAACTTTGAAAGTTGAACTTCTACTCTAGTCTTAAATACGGTGCATCATGTCGAAGATTTCCTCGCGCTGGCACTTTACCTGCACGCCCATTCCCTTACCGATGTTGGTCAAGTCGTCGGCCACTTCATCGAATGTCTTCTTCATCTTCCCCATGTCCACGATCATCATCATGTTGAAGTACTCCTGTACGATGGTCTGAGAGATGTCAAGGATGTTGATGCTGTTCTCTGCCAAATAGGTACAAACCTTGGCAATGATACCAACGGTATCCTTGCCCACTACTGTAATAATCGTTCTGTTCATGTATTTACTATCTTTTAATTGGTAAAGTTATTGCTCTTCTAACGAGATATAGCTATTGATTATGTTTATTGTGAGCGCAAAAGTACAACTAATTTGTCAGACTACCAAATAAAATGAAAGAAAAGTAAATAAAAAGACAGAAAACTTGCCGAATCACTAACATTCTGACATGTTTTCTGTCTTTAGCTGAAGTTTTTCAGAGATTTAATTTCCTAACTTCTAACTTATTTGATTCCTCTTTCGTTCAATGCCTTGGAATACTTGGCTGCATTCTGCATGTGTTCCTCATAAGTGACGGCAAAGTTGTGGGTGCCGCTGAAGTCTTCCTTGGCGCACATGTAGAGGTAGTTGTGGTGCACATGGTTTAGCACGGCATCAATGCCTGCCACCGAAGGGATGCGGATTGGCCCTGGAGGGAGTCCTGGGTTCTTATATGTGTTGTATGGACTCTTGATGTAGAGCAGGTTGTTGTAGATGCGGCGCAGGTCAAATCGCTTCCATGCGAACTTGATGGTTGGGTCGGCCTGCAGTGGCATGCCCTGTGGGTACTCGGCGTTGCGGAGCATCAGGCGGTTGTAATACATGCCGGCTATCATTGGTTTCTCAGCGTTGTTGGCAGTCTCCTCGTCCACGATGCTAGCTAGGGTGATAACCTGCACTGGGGTCAAGTTCATCGACTTGGCCTTCTGTGTGCGCTCGAAGTTCCAGAACTTGTCGCTTTCCTTCTTCATTCGGTCCAGCAACTTGTCGATGGATGTGTTCCAGTAGATGTCGTATGTGTTAGGGATGAACATGCAGGCGATGGTGGCAGTGTCGTAGCCAAACTTCTCGCAGGTAGCCTCATCGGTGAGGGCGTGGCAGATGGTTGCGCTGTCGAGCATCAGTTTCTTGCCAAGTTCGGCAGAGAGCTTGTCGATGGTGCGCACGGAAGGGACGGTCAGGTTGACAGGGTCCTGAAGCCCGTTCTTCATGTGTCGCCATACCTTGAGGGCTCCCTCGCCTGGATGGATGGCATAGCGGCCCGTGCGGATGTGCTGTGCGTAACCCGAGTGGTGGGTGAGGGTGCGGAACGCCTGCATCGGGATGGTGTTGGCGAACGGACTCACCTTGGCATACACTGAGTCGATGTTGTCGTCGGTGTCGATATAGACATACTGAGTCTTGCTGCTCTTCGAGAATGATGAGAAGCAGTAGAGATAACCTGCTACGGCGATGACCACCACACAGGCGATGGCACCGTAAAGGTAATACTTGGATGCTGACTTTTTCATTGTCTGTTTTCTTTAGATAAATGTTCTGTTTTCTAATTTTGTATCACATTTGTGGTGCAAAAGTACGGTAAATTTACCAAATGACAAAGCCATGGGGTTTAAAATAGGTTAATTGCCGCTTTCTTTATCCGTGGTATTCTCTTTTTCATTATCTTTGCAGTGACGAAACATAAGAAACTGAACAATACAGACTATGAAACTGAAATTTAAGATAGACTACAAGGCCCACTGGGGCGAATCGCTGCATGTGGAAGTCAACTTTCTCTCGCATGACGGCAAGTACACCAAGGAAGATTGGTCTATGACGACTGCCGACGGATATGAGTGGGGTCTCGATACACAAGCCCGAGACAACTGCCATCACCCTTTTGCCGCCATCCTATATTATTATAAGGTAGTGGATGGGGCTGGCAAGGTAGTGAGAAGGGAGTCGACTCGCTCCCCACGTGCCTATGTGTATGATGCGAGCATGAACTATGACTTCCATGATTTCTGGCTTGACGATGAGAACGAGCTAACGGGTGAGTTTATCAACTATACCATCCCTGTTGACTGGAAGAATACGGAAGTGGCACAGTTGCCCCTTTTCGACCAGACCATCATCTTCAAGGTGAGCACCCCGAAACAGCACGAGGGCGAAGCCGTCGGGCTGCTGGGCAACCATCCTTCGCTGGGCAATTGGAACGTGGAGCACTATCTGCCTATGGAGAGCCAAAAGGATGGCGACTGGGTGCTCTCCGTCAACATGCAGGCACTGGATGCCCCGCTGGAATACAAATATGTGATAGTAGATGCCAAGACTCGTAAGTTCAAGCGTTGGGAGGTGGGCGAGAATCGCCTCATGGCCGACCGTCTCTACAGCAAGGATGTATGCGTGTTGCATGGTGGCGACTTCCGCTTGCGCAAGATGCCGCCTCATGCCCAGTTCAACTACGACACCTATATCTTCGATCTCGACGGCACGCTGCTCTCCACGCTCGAGGACTTAGCCGCCAGCTGCAACTATGCTCTCAAGGTCAACGGTATGCCGGAGCGTACCATCGACGAAGTGCGTCGGTTTGTGGGCAATGGTGTGAAGAAACTCATGGAGCGTGCCATCCCTGGAGGGCTCGACAACGAGAAGTTCGCCAAGACCTATCAGGACTTCCGCCAGCACTACATGGTTCACAACCTCGATACCACCAAGCCTTACCCAGGGGTGATGGAGATGCTGGAGGAGCTGAAAGACCGGGGCAAGAACATCGCCGTGGTGAGTAATAAGTTCTATGCTGCCACCCAGGCTCTCTGCCGCCACTTCTTCGGTGACCTGGTGGATGTGGCCATAGGCGAGCGAGAGGACATCAAGAAGAAGCCTGCCCCCGATACCGTCAACGAGGCGTTGCGGCAGCTTCATGCAGACCGCAATGGGGCTGTGTATATCGGCGACAGTGATGTGGACGTGATGACTGCCGAGAACAGCGGTATGCCTTGCATCAGTGTGCTCTGGGGGTTCCGCGACCTCGACTTCCTCATCGCCCACAAGGCGAGGATTTTCGTCTCCTCACCATTGCAGATAATCTAGCCTTTCCCTCTTGGGGGAGGCTAGCCAGTTTACACCGCATGTTCCTCGGCAAACTTGATGACTTCGTCCTTGTATGACTCGGAGATTGGCACCGCCAGGTTGCCGTATATGATGCGCATCTTGTCGATGCTGTCGAAGTTGGTCATGTTGGCGAGGAAGGAGCGGTGCACTCTCATGAATTTCTCCTTAGGCAGCTTCTCCTCCAGGTGCTTCAGGTTGCCTAGGGTCATCACGTGCTTGCCATCCACGAGGTGGTATTTCAGGTAATCTTTCACGCATTCCACGAACAGAATGTTGTCGAATGGTACTCTCAGATACTTGTATTCACTCTTTAGTATCAGGAACTTGTCGCGCTTGATGGGGTTGTAGGTATCGTCCTGCATGTAGTTGTTGAATACTTTCTCGCAGGCACCCATGAAGTCCTCGTAGCTGATAGGCTTGAGCAGATAGTCGAAGGCATCCACCTTGTAGGCCTCGATGGCATACTCCTTGAATGCCGTGGTGAAGATAATCTTTACGTTCTTTGGTACTACCTTGGCAAACTCGAGGCCACTGATCTGTTGCATGTGGATGGCCAGGAAAAGGATGTCGAGGTGATTGTGCCGTATGGAGTTTACGGCATCGATAGGGGTAGAGAAGGCTCCTATCAGATGAAGAGTAGGGGTCTCGCCGATGTACTTCTGAAGCAAGGCGAGTGCCTCTGGGTCTTCGTCGATGATCGCACAATTTAATGTCATAATTCCTAGTTCTAGTTTATGTTTTTTATTTTCTAGTTAAACGTAGACTTTTAGAATATATTGTATCATATTGAATATTTTTCTCTACATTTCTCTTTTTTCCTTTTTTTCCCTTAAATAAGTTTAATCTATTTGGTTGTTTGCCGAAAAACAAGTAATTTTGGGGATTGAATCGGATAGTAAATCAATAAATCGAAAGATAACACAATATTTTAAAGACAATTATAGGCATGAAATATAAGCAATTCAATTATACCCAGTACCTCCAGCAAGCTAGGCCTTTGCTGTTTGCTTTGCTGCTAGCATGCTCACCTCTTGCAGCCTCTGCGCAGAAGATTTCGCTAGGCTCGTGCGTTACGCGCGATGGCGGACAATACAAGGGTGAGATGGTGGGCGGCAAACCTCAGGGCAAGGGCACCACGACCTTTTCGAATGGAGACACCTACGAGGGCTCTTATGTCAAGGGAAAGCGTAGCGGATATGGTGTCTATACGTTCTCGGATGGCGAACGCTACGAGGGACAATGGCTGCAAGACCAGCAGCATGGCAAGGGAACCTATTATTTCCAGAACAATAATAAATATGTGGGACTCTGGTTCCGCGACTACCAGCACGGACATGGCGTGATGTATTATTACAACGGCGACAAGTATGACGGTGACTGGTATAAGGACAAGCGACAGGGCAGGGGTACCTACAGCTATGCCAACGGTGCCGTTTACAAGGGACAATGGATGAACGACATGAAGAATGGCAACGGCTTCTTCAACTGGGGCGATGGCACTACTTATGACGGACAGTGGGTCGACAACCAGCGTTCTGGCAAGGGAACCTTCAAGTATGCCGACGGCGATGTCTACGTGGGTGACTGGAAGGATGACATCCAGGACGGCAAGGGCATCTACAAGTTCCATAATGGCGATGTCTATGAGGGCGACTATGTGCAGGGCGAGCGTACGGGCGAGGGCATCTTCCGTGCTGCCAATGGTGCCAAGTACACCGGACAGTTCCTCGACGGCCAGCGTTCGGGACAGGGCACCTTCGTCTGGAAAAACGGCGACATCTATGTAGGTACCTGGAAGGATGACCTGCAGAATGGTCGCGGTAAGCTCACCAAGAAGAATGGCGACATCTTCGAGGGCGAGTTCAAGAATGGTTATGTAGATGGCAACGTGGTCATCCACTATGCCAACGGCAACCGCTTCAAGGGTGTCTATCGCAACGGCAAGCGCGAGGGATTCTGCATCGAGGAAACCAAGGAGGGCAAGCGTTTCGAGGGCACTTATCGCAATGACAGCCGCGAGGGTCGATTCGTGGAGAAAGACCGTGACGGACAGGTCACAGCCAAGGGTGTCTACGAGAGCGGCAAGCGTTTTGAAGATTAACACAAACAATAAATCCTAAATAACTATGGTAATAGATACATTAGACAACCTGGAGAGATACGCATCTCTCAACCCCCTCTTCCCGGAGGTCGTGAAGTTTATCAAGGAGAATGACCTGAGCAAGATGGAGGCTGGCAAGCATTTCATCCAGGGCAAAGACCTCTTTGTGAACATTGACAACACCCACGGCAAGACCGAGGAGGAGGCCGTTATCGAGACCCATCGCAAGATGATAGACATCCAGATACCGCTGGAGATGGACGAGACCTTCGGCTATACGCCTCTCAAGGACCTTCCGGACATGGCATACAATGAGGAGAAGGACATCACAAAGTATCCCGGCGTGAAAGCACAGACGCTCATCCACTGCAAGGTAGGACAGTGCGTCATCTTCTGGCCGGAGGATGGCCATCAGCCTTGCATCGCAAGGGGAGAATTCCGCAAGGCCATCTTCAAGGTCAAGGCCTAAGCCTCCCCATCAAATCATTGGAATAATTCTAAAATCATGATATATGGCAACAGAAAAGAAAACTTCAGCTAAGAAGACAACAGCCAAGAAGGCTACCCGCACGGCGACTACCGCCAAGAAGACAACCAAGGCTGCTGCCGTAAAGCACATAGGCCTCGTGAAGAACGACCCATACCTGGCAGACTATGAGGATGCCATCCGTGGACGACACGAGCATGCCCTATGGAAAATGAACCAGCTCACCCGCAATGGCAAGTCCACGCTCAGCGACTTCGCCAATGGTTACGAATACTTCGGTCTCCACAAGACTGACAAGGGTTGGGTGTTCCGTGAGTGGGCACCTAACGCCACCGACATTTACCTCATCGGTGACTTCAATGACTGGAAGGAGACCCCTAAGTACCGCGCGAAGAGACTCAAGAACTCAGGCAACTGGGAGCTCAAGCTGCCAGAGAAAGCCCTGAAGCATGGCGACCTCTTCAAGATGAAGGTGCACTGGGAAGGCGGCGAGGGAGAGCGTATCCCTGCCTGGGCAACCCGTGTGGTACAAGACGAGCAGACCAAGATATTCTCCGCACAGGTATGGAACCCTGAGCCTTACAAGTGGAAGAAGAAGACCTTCAAGCCAAACACCTCTCCACTCCTCATCTACGAGTGCCACATCGGCATGAGCCAGGATGCGGAGAAGGTGGGCACCTACACCGAGTTCAAGGAGAACGTGTTGCCACGTATCATCGAGGATGGCTACAACTGCATCCAGATCATGGCCATCCAGGAGCACCCTTACTACGGCTCGTTTGGCTACCACGTGAGCAGCTTCTTCGCTGCCAGCAGCCGATTCGGCACTCCTGAGGAACTGAAGGGCCTCATCGACACCGCCCATCAGCACGGCATCACCGTCATCATGGACATCGTTCACTCCCACGCCGTGAAGAACGAGGTGGAGGGACTCGGCAACCTTGCCGGCGACCCTAACCAGTACTTCTATCCTGGCGACCGCCATGAGCACCCGGCTTGGGACAGCCTCTGCTTCGACTATGGCAAGGACGAGGTGATGCACTTCCTCCTGAGCAACTGCAAGTACTGGCTGGAGGAGTTCCACTTCGATGGCTTCCGTTTCGACGGTGTAACCTCCATGCTCTATTACAGCCACGGACTGGGAGAGGCTTTCACCAATTATGGCGACTACTTCAACGGTCATGAAGACGACAACGCCATCTGCTACCTCACGCTTGCCAACTGCCTCATCCACGAGGTCAACAAGAATGCCATCACCATCGCCGAGGAGGTGAGCGGAATGCCAGGCTTGGCAGCTAAGTTTGCCGATGGCGGCTATGGCTTCGACTATCGCATGGCGATGAACATACCAGACTACTGGATCAAGACCATCAAGGAGCTGCGTGACGAGGACTGGAAGCCATCCAGCATCTTCTGGGAAATCAAGAACCGCCGCGCCGACGAGAAGACCATCTCTTACTGCGAGAGCCACGACCAGGCACTGGTGGGCGACAAGACCATCATCTTCCGCCTCATCGATGCCGACATGTACTGGCACTTCAAGAAGGGAGATGAGAACGACATGGTACACCGTGGCATCGCTTTGCACAAGATGATACGCCTCGCTACGGCATCGACCATCAACGGTGGCTATCTCAACTTCATGGGCAATGAGTTTGGCCATCCAGAGTGGATAGACTTCCCTCGCGAGGGTAACGGATGGAGCTACAAGTACGCCCGCCGACAGTGGAACCTGGTAGACAACCACGAGTTGTGCTACCACTACCTGGGCGACTTCGACAAGGCGATGCTGCAGACCATCACCAGCGAAAAGAACTTTAACAAGACACCAGTCGTGGAGATATGGCACAACGATGGTGACCAGGTGCTTGCCTACATGCGAGGCGACCTGCTCTTCGTTTTCAACTTCTCTCCAACCCGCTCATTCACCGACTATGGATTCCTCGTACCGACGGGAGCCTACAGCGTGGTGCTCGACACCGATAACAAGGTGTTTGGCGGCAATGGACTGAACGACGACGCGATGACCCATCTCACCACCTACGACCCGCTCTATGTGGCAGACCGCAAGGAGTGGCTCAAGCTCTACCTGCCGGCTCGCTCGGCACTGGTGCTGAAGAAAAATTAATATTTGACTTATGGAAAATAAAAGGAATAGCACGGCGAAGATGCGCTTCGCCTGTGCTATCGTCTTTATCGTATTTAGCTATGTCTACCTGAAGTACTATCAGGCAGACATCTTGGCGGTGGCGCAACATGTGCTGTCAGACGGCATGACCGACTACAGCTACTCGTTGTCACCACTGCTTATCACATTCGTATGCTACCTCCTACAGTTGGGTGCATACGCCGCAACCCACGTGAAGCGCCGTTTCCACGGGCTCACCTATTTCCCTTCTTTCTTGCTGTTGGCGCTCATCACCGACATCCCGAATGATGTGGATGTGCATCACTCCCTGGGAGCCTGGTGGTTCTTCCTGCCTGTCAGCTTGCTGGCGTGGGGATGCTGTATGTGGGTTATCCGTCAGTTGGAGCCACTTGAGCAGGAGCCACATAGCTTTGGCTGGCTGTCTCGCTATTCCTGGCTCAACCAGTTGCAGTTGCTGGTGATGGCAGTGGCAGTGCTCTTCATCTCCAACAGTGACCGTGTGTTCCACGAGCGAATGAAGATGGAGCACCTTATGAAAGAAAAACAGTATGCCGAGGCCTTGGAAGTAGGCAAGACCTCCATCAAGACAGACTCATCCCTTACGATGCTCCGCATAGCCTGCCTCAACGAGACCGGCGAGCTGGGTAGCCGATTGTTCACTTATCCTCTCGTGGGTGGCAGCCATGCCATGATGCCGAACGGCACGACCGTGAAGGCGCTGATGTGGAAGACTCCTAAATGGATGGCCAAGCCTTCAGCATGGATGGTGAAGCACCACCTGAAGTATAAGATACCTTTGGATTATGAGCTGAACGCCCTGCTCTTGGACCGCAAGCTCGATGACTTCGTCAAGATGTTGCTCAAGCATCACATGGTGAAGCCTACGGGTATGCCAGTTCATTACAAGGAGGCACTCATCCTTTACTGCCATCGCAGGAGTCATCCGCTCGTTGAGTTCCACGACAATGTGATGGACGCAGACTTCCAGGACTTCCAGCAGATGGAGCAGAAGTACACCAATCCTGTCGCCAAGCAGTCGGCTTTGCGCGACACTTACGGCAACACCTATTGGTATTACTTTTCTTATGGAAACAAATAAAAGAAAAATGCTTTCAATTGTGCAAAGCAAATAAAAGACAATGATGAAGTATAGCTTATTTCTAAAATATCCATTTCGTTTCCTTCTCTTGGCCTTGGTGCTGATGGTGGGGCTCTCCTCACCAGCATACGGTCAGAAGAAGGAGATCCAGGCGGCTCGTGACCAAGTGAAGGCGGGCAAGGACCTGGACAAGGCGCAGGCAAGCATGGTCAAGCTGCTTTCCGATTCCGACAACATTCGCAACAAGAAGATATGGAGCACCCTCTTCGATGCCGTGAGAAAGCAGTATGAGCAAGGCAACGAGAAACTCTATCTTAAGCAGGAATACGACACGGCAAAGCTCTTCAACCACGTGCGCTACCTCTTCGAGATAGCCATGCGCTTCGACTCCATCGAGTCTTTGTCCGACAAGAAGGGCAGGGTGGAGGTCGTCTATCGCAAGCCCCATGCCGAATACCTCTCCCAGATACGTTCCAACCTCTACAATGGAGGCACATGGTTCATATACAAGCAGCAGTATGAGGACGCTTATCGCTTCTTCGACCAATATCTGGAGTGCGCCAACTCCCAGCTATTCAAGCATTACGACTATGCCCAGAATGACAAGCATCTGCCTACGGCTGCCTATTATGCAGTCTACTCAGGCTATAAGATGCAAGACCCTAAGGCAACCTTGCACCATTCCTATGAGGCATTGAAAGACACGGTGCACTACAACTACATGCTCCAATATCTGGCGGAGACCTATAAACTGGAGGGAGACACCGTGCGTTACCTTGCCTCCCTGAAGGAAGGGTTCGGGAGAGTGCCTAAGTTCCCATACTTCTTCCCTCGACTGGTAGAGTACTATGTTGACTCCAACAAGTTAGACTCTGCCATGGCTATCGTAGACTCTGCCTTGGTAATTGTCCCTGACAGCGACCTCTACTTGGCCACCAAGGGCAGTATCGCCCTGGCTTTGGGGCAATATCAGTTGTGCATCGACAGCAGCCAGAAGGCCATCCAACAAAACCCGGACATGGCGGACGCCTATTATAATATAGGTATGGCATACTTTGACATGGCGGTGGAGAAAGACAAGAACGCCCAGACCTCACGCAAGATGAAGGACTTGGTGGAAAACTACTATAAGCTGGCCCTGCCTTACCTCGTAAGGTATCGTGAGCTGTCTCCCGACATGCAGTCGAAGTGGGCTTTCCCGCTCTACACCATCTACCTGAACCTGAACATGGGCAAGGAGTTTGATGAAATTGATAAAATCATGAACCAAAAGAAAACAAGATGATAGATAGAATACTCAATAAGTTGGGCATCGAGCTCAACGACATGCAGCAAGATGCCATGAACGCCATCTTGCATAGTGATAAGGATGTCGTGGTGCTTTCACCTACTGGCAGTGGCAAGACCTTGGCTTATCTTTTGCCGCTCACCCAGCTCATAGATGCCTCCGACGATGAGGCGCAGGCTGTGGTGGTGACTCCGGGCCGCGAGCTCGCCCTTCAGTCTGCCAACGTGCTGAAGAACATGGGCAGCGGACTGCGTGCCATGGCGTGCTATGGCGGTAGGGCGACGATGGACGAGCACCGTGTGATGAGGCAAGTGCGCCCTCAGATAGTCTTCGGCACCCCTGGTCGCCTCAATGACCACCTCGACAAGGGCAACCTCTCGCCTTACCACATCAAGTATCTGGTAATCGACGAGTTTGACAAGTGCCTGGAGATGGGCTTCCAGGACGAGATGAGCCGACTCATCGGTTCGCTCCCTGGACTTCGCCGCCACTTCCTCCTCTCTGCCACCGAGACAGAGGAGATTCCTCGCTTCGTGCACATGGGCAGGGTAGACAAGCTAGATTATCGTATGGACGAGGAGCAGGTGCCTGAGCGTGTACATATATATAAGGTGGAGAGCCCACAGAAGGATAAGCTGGAGACCTTGTCGCAGTTGCTCAGAAGCCTGGGCGACGAGAGCACCATCGTTTTCCTCAACTATCGCGACAGCGTGGAGCGCACCAACAAGTATCTGGTGGAGCAAGGTTTCTCCACCTCGTTCTTCCATGGTGGACTGGAGCAGAAGGAGCGTGAGGCTTCGCTCTATCGCTTCAGCAATGGCAGTGCCAACATCTTCGTGAGCACCGACCTCGCCTCCCGAGGTCTCGACATCCCAGACATCGACAACATCATCCATTACCATCTGCCTGAGAGCGAGGATGGCTACATCCACCGTGTGGGCCGTACCGCCAGATGGGAAGCCAAAGGCAGGGCATTCTTCCTCCTGGGTCCTGAGGAGCACATTCCGGAATATGTGGACGCAGAGGTCGAGGACTATGAGATACCTGCCGAGTTGCCCGAGCCAGCCCTCCCTAAGATGGCAACCATCTACATCGGCAAGGGCAAGAAGGACAAGATAAGCAAGGGAGACATCCTGGGATTCCTCTGCAAGAAGGGCGGTCTCAAGTCTTCAGAGATTGGCAAGATAGATGTCAACGACCGCTATGCCTATGCCGCAGTAGCCCGCACTCGCCTTCGCAACGTGCTCAACAATGTGAGGGGTGAGAAGATCAAGGGTATCAAGACTATCGTGGAGGCAGTGAGATAGCTTTTAGGCAAAGCAGGATAAAAAAGGGATAAGAGATGGCAATCCTCAAAGAAGGATGGAAAAAGGGGATAATTATACAGGAAATATGCTAAAAGGCATGACAAAATGCAAGAATTTTGCGCAAAATGCTAAAAATGTGCAGAAAGATTTGGTAGTTTCAAATAAAAAGTGTAATTTCGCAGGCGTATTTCCATCCATAAGGTATACGAATCCCCATCTATGGGTGGATTGCGCATGTATTTCCTCTGCTAACAGAGGCTGAATACCGTAAAAAACTTAAATAATTATACAAAGATGAAGAAGTACAATTTTAACGCAGGTCCATCAATGCTTCCACGCGAAGTGATTGAGAACACAGCAAAGCAGATTTTGGATTTCAATGGTTCAGGTCTTTCATTGATGGAAATCAGCCACCGTGCTAAGGATTTCCAGCCAGTTGTTGACGAGGCTGTCTCCCTCTTCAAGGAGCTCCTTGACATACCTGAGGGTTATTCCGTTATCTTCCTTGGTGGTGGTGCGTCCTTGCAGTTTATGCAGATTCCTGCTAACTTCCTCATCAAGAAGGCTGCCTACGTAAATTCTGGCACTTGGGCTAAGAAGGCAATGAAAGAGGCGAAGCATTTTGGTGAGGTCGTGGAGATCGCATCATCGTCCGACGCCAACTACACTTTCTATCCTCAGGTGCCTGGCAACGTGCCAGCCGATTGTGATTACTTGCACTTGACTAGCAACAATACTATTTATGGTACCGAGCTTCGTGTAGACCCAGATGTGAACGTGCCTTTGATTTCTGATATGTCTTCAGACATCATGAGCCGTCCTGTGGATGTCTCTAAGTACACCGCTATCTATGCGGGTGCTCAGAAGAACCTTTCTATGGCTGGTGTCACCGTCATCATCGTGAAAGATGACATGTTGGGCAAGGCTCCACGTGAGTTGCCTACAATGTTAGACTATCGTACCCACGTAGACAAGGGCAGTATGTTCAACACTCCTCCTGTAGTTCCTATTTACACCTTGATGGAGAACCTCCGCTGGTTGAAGGCCAATGGTGGTGTTGAGGCTGCCGACAAGCGTGCTCACGAGCGTGCCGAGGTGCTCTATGCTGAGATTGACCGCAACAAGCTCTTCAAGGGTACAGTGGAAGAGGCTTCTCGATCACTCATGAACATCTGCTTCGTGATGAACGATGAGTACAAGGAGCTTGAGAAGCCATTCCTCGACTTCGCTACAGAGCGTGGCATGGTGGGCATCAAGGGTCACCGCTCGGTAGGTGGTTTCCGTGCCAGCTGCTACAATGCACAGACCATGGAGGGCGTTCAGGCTCTCGTCAAGGCTATGCAGGAGTTTGAGGCACAGCACTAATTAATGATTGAGTATTAATAATCAAGAATTAATAATTCATATAAAAATAGTATCGCTGGATGCGGAATGTCGTCTGGCGATGTTATTTTCATAAAATAATAAGGAAGTCTTATTCCGATATAGTGTAAGATATGAAAGTATTAGTTGCAACAGAGAAGCCTTTCGCAGCAGCAGCCGTGGAGGGCATCAAGAAAGAGATAGAGGGAGCAGGCAATGAACTCGTGCTGCTCGAAAAATATACAGAGAAGGCTCAGCTTCTCGATGCAGTGAAGGATGTTGACGCGATGATTATCCGTTCTGACAAGGCTGATGCCGAGATGCTCGACGCTGCCAAGAACCTGAAGATTATCGTTCGTGCCGGTGCCGGTTACGACAACATCGACCTGGCTGCTGCTACTGCTCACAACGTGGTGGCTGAGAATACTCCTGGTCAGAACTCCAACGCCGTTGCCGAGTTGGTATTCGGTTTGCTGGTTTTCGCCGTTCGTAATTTCTACAACGGTAAGGCTGGTTCTGAGTTGAAGGGCAAGAAGCTGGGTATTCTGGCATTCGGTAATGTGGGTCGCAACGTGGCACGCATCGCCAAGGGCTTCGGCATGGAGGTAGCTGCCTACGATGCATTCTGTCCAGCTGATGTAATTGAGGCTGCCGGTGTACATGCTGCCAAGAGCCAGAATGAGTTGTTCCAGACCAATGACATCGTTTCTCTCCACATCCCAGCTACCCCTGAGACCGTGAAGAGCATCGACTATAAGACAGTCAACCAGTTGCCTAAGGGTGGCATCCTCATCAACACAGCCCGCAAGGAGGTTATCAATGAGCCTGAGCTCTTGAAACTTCTCGCTGACCGTGAGGACCTGAAGTTCATCACCGACATCAAGCCAGATGCTGATGCCGACTTCGCCAAGTTCGAGGGTCGCTACTTCTCAACCCCTAAGAAGATGGGTGCGCAGACTGCCGAGGCTAACATCAATGCCGGTATCGCTGCTGCCAAGCAGATTAATGCTTTCTTCAAGGATGGTTGCACCAAGTTCCAAGTGAACAAGTAAATAGATTGTATATAAGAGAGCTCATAGAGGGTACTTTGTTGTGTCCTCTGTGGGCTTTTGTGTTTTAATGAAATAAAGAAACATTTATGGCTATTATTAAACCATTTAAGGGAGTAAGACCTCCTAAGGATTTAGTTGAGCAAGTAGAGTCTCGTCCTTACGATGTGCTTGACTCAGAGGAAGCTCGCGCCGAGGCTGGCGACAACGAGAAGAGCCTTTACCATATCATCAAGCCGGAAATCAACTTTGAGCCGGGCACCTCTGAATATGACCCTCGCGTCTACGAGAGTGCCGCCGAGAACTTCCAGAAGTTCCAGGACAACGGCTGGCTCGTACAGGATGACAAGGAGCAGTATTACATTTACGCCCAGACCATGAACGGCAAGACGCAGTATGGACTGGTAGTGGGTGCGTATGTCAATGACTACATGACTGGTGTCATCAAGAAGCATGAGCTGACACGCCGTGACAAGGAAGAAGACCGCATGAAGCATGTGCGTGTATGCAATGCCAACATCGAGCCTGTCTTCTTTGCCTATCCCGACAATGCCGTGCTCAATGAGTTGTTGATGCGCTATGCCGCCACAGAGCCTGTCTATGATTTCATAGCGCCAATCGATGGTTTCCGCCATCAGTTCTGGGTAGTGAGCGACGATAAGGACATCGCTACCATCACGGCAGAGTTTGCCAAGATGCCTAGTCTCTATATTGCCGACGGTCATCACCGTTCTGCAGCCGCAGCATTGGTTGGTGCGGAGAAGGCAAAGCAGAACCCTCACCATACGGGCAAGGAGGAGTACAATTACTTCATGGCAGTCTGCTTCCAGGCTAGCCAGCTCACCATCCTCGACTACAACCGTGTGGTAAAGGACTTGAATGGTTTGACGTCAGAAGAGTTCCTCAATGCCTTGACCAAGAACTTCGAGGTCATCGACATAGATGCCATCAATGTGAATGTATCAGATTCAGAGGATGGCATTCCATGCTATGAGAAGATGGCTCTGGATGATGCCATCCAGCAGTTCGGCCTGGACATCTTGAAGCCAGCGGCACTGCATAGCTTCTTGCTTTATCTCGATGGCAAGTGGTATGGTCTCTTCGCTAAGCCAGGCACCTATGATGATGCAGACCCAATCGGTGTGCTCGACGTGGACATCTCTTCCCGTCTGATTCTCGATGAGATATTGTGCATCAAGGACTTGCGCTCTGATAAGCGCATCGACTTCGTGGGCGGTCTTCGTGGACTTGGTGAGTTGAAGCGTCGTGTGGACAGTGGCGAGATGAAGATGGCTCTTGCCTTGCATCCTGTCACCATGCAGCAGATTATGGACATCGCCGACAGTGGCAAGATTATGCCTCCAAAGGCAACATGGTTTGAGCCAAAGCTCAGAAGCGGATTGATTATTCACAAACTGGATTAAGATTTTGAGTTGAAAGTTTAAGATTTTGAGTTAAAGATTAAGAATATAAAGTTGAAAGTTTCAACCTTCAACGAAAGTATGATAGACGAATTCAAGACTATTACAGATACAGTGGGCGAGGGATATTACACCGAGAAGCGGAGTAAGTTCCTCGCCTTTGCCCACCACGTTACGAGCGTTGACGAGGTGAAGGAGATTGTTGCCGGGTACCGTAAGAAATATTACGATGCCCGACATTGTTGTTATGCCTATATGTTGGGTGCCGAGCGCACCGATTTTCGTGCCAATGATGATGGGGAGCCTTCGTCGACTGCCGGCAAGCCTATCTTGGGACAGATTAATAAGCAGGAATTGACGGATATTCTCATCGTCGTCATCCGATATTTCGGTGGCGTGAAGTTGGGTACCAGTGGGCTCATCGTTGCGTACCGTGAGGCTGCGATAGACGCCTTGTCACATTGTGAGGAGGTGACCCAACAAGTGGAGGAAATCGTGACCTACGACTTCACTTATCCGATGATGAACGATGTGATGAGGATTGTCAAGGAGATGAACCCACGCATCGTAGACCAAACGTTCGACAACACTTGTTCTATCAAGTTGTCTATTAGAAAGAGCGAGGCTGAGCAGTTACGTTCCCGCCTCAAGAAGCTATCTTTTGAGTAGCGAGCGGCCTTTTTCTGTTTAGCAGTGCCTGTCCAGAAACGGTAGTATCAAATAAAAAATCCCCGCCTAGGAAAATATTTTTATCTAGGCGGGGAATTATTTTTCCCTAGGCGGGCAGTTTTTTTTATATAGGCAGCTAAAAATATTTGCTTAATTATTCATTTCTAGCTGCCTAATAATGCTATAAAATCATTTTTACCTCACATTTTGCAGTCTGGCAAGACGGCCATGCATCGCTTGCCCTCGACTGTCTTGAGGATGCAACCGATGGTCTTTCTGCCGATGTTTCTCAATATTGGAACCTTGGCTATCGGTATCACCTCTGCGTAGTGAACGCCAGAGTTTGGCACATCCATTGGCAGCACACCGTCTGCCTGCATCTTGTTGTGGTCGAGGCGGTCCACATCGTCGAAACGAACGTAGCGGTTGCCCTTGCCATCCATGAAACCTACGCATACCGAGTCGGCATCGGTGGCAACAGAAGCGAAGATGAGCTTTTCGGCGGCACATCTTTTGAACACTCTGCCTCGCTCTCGCTGCAACAGCTCCTCCATGGAGACCTTGCAGACCCTTCCGCTCTCATATACCAGGATGAGCCAGCCCTCTTCCTCATCCTCATGCACTGCCAGCTTGAGTCGGTAGTCCTGCCAGTCGTCCTCGTTGAGCAGCTTGTACTCGTCGGTACCCATCAGGCAGATGACTGCCGTTACTGGTCGATACCCCTCCTCATAGTCGTGCAGCGCATTGTTGCGGAGGCGGGAGGTTTGGATGCCATCGGTTACTGGGGCAGACTCCACCTTCTTGCTAGTTGCCCTTTCTGAGGTTGCCTTCTCCTGGCTGTAGGTTGTCAACTGCTTGCCTGCCATAGATTTAGCCTCGGCCTCGGTGGCGGCTATCAGATGAGGTACATGCTCCTCTGCCCATTGCTGGCGGATGGCGAAGAACTTGTCGCGGTAGTTGTCGTTCACCTTGCGGGCTGAGGTTCCCATGCGCTCATAGTATACATTGCCCACGGCTCTAGGCGTAGGGCACGGCTCTATGTCGATGATGAGCACGGCGTTGCTCACGGTGTCGTCGAAGTGGGTGTGGATGTAGTGGGCTGCCTCCTGTCCCAGGTAGTAGACTATCTGGTTGTTGACATATACCTCATACTTGTCGCGAGAACCCTTGAAGAGTGGGTATTTGAGGTCTTCCTCCAGTCCCATCTCATAGCCGATGTCAGATACGCCCAGGTAGAGGTGTCCGCCCTCGGCGTTGAGGAAGGCACATATCTCCTGCATAATCTTGACCGTCTGTGCCTGTACATCCACTCGCATGGAGTTCTCTGGGTAGATGATGGAGGTCTTGAACTCGGTGTGGAAGTCTTCCTTGCCATAGTTCTTCTTGTTGGAGGATGACTTATGGAGCTTGAGCAGGGCGCGAATCTTGTCGAGGATGTCGCCTGCCTGGGAGAGGAGTCCAGACTTCTTCACGAAGTTGTGCGACAAGACGAGCGAGGCGAGTTGCTGCAGTTGTGGGTCCTCATTGCAGCTGCTCCACTTGTAGAGGTCCTCGTAGTGCTCCTCGCTGTCCAGGCATCCGATGATGCGCAGTTGCAGGAAGTCGTGGCGCAGCATGGCGTTGCGCTCGAAGAGCTCTGGCTCGGTCTCGGCGATGTGTGCTATCTTGGCGGTGTCCACCTTGTCGAACACGGCGAAGTCGTTGAGTATCTCCAGCAGGGCGAGTCGGTTGTCATAGTAGCTGGTGCGCTCCTTGCTGTCGAGCATGATGGCTAGCAATCGGCAGAAGTTGAGATAGTTGTATGCCTTGATGTTGTCTTCCTCCAGCGTTGCCTTGGCATCGATGAGCCCCATCAGTTCGCCCACGTATGTCTCACTCAGCGGTTGTGCGTTGGCGAGCTCGTCCTTGTTTGCCTCCGGGTTGTAAATCTCATGGCTCGCATAGCCCAGCATGAGCTGGTGGAAGGCATCCGCCAGACCGAATCGGCTCTCAGGCGAGGTGCGCAGGTAGGTACCGTTGAGGTAGCCGTTGGTGCCCTCGCAGATGTTGTCCACCTCCACGATCATGCCCTTTTTCAGCTCGTCGACAGTCATGCCCGGGCCTGGCTGCACAGACACGGAGAAGCCCTCGCTGCTCACGGCTGGCACACCGACATCCTTGCCTGCTGGGCTCTGGAGCAGGCAGGTGAGTCGGGAACTATAGAAGAGGTCGTTCACTCTCACATCGTCGGCGTATTCCGCCACCATGTCGTAGAGGGCGAACACGTAGGTTCCGTCAGGGTTCACTTTCTTGACATAAGCGCGCAGCAAGAGCGGCTTGCCCTGGTATTCGAAGGAGCGGATGCTGATGTCGCCCGGATAGAACGGCACCACATCGTTGAGGGCATCCAGCGTGCCCGTTCCCTCAAGTCCATCCTCCACGAGCTGGCACTCAAACATCAGCTTGCCTGCCAACTGCTTGGTGATGATGATGGTGGCCTCGTCGTCCACGGCCAGTTTGCGTATCTTCGCCTTGCTCGCCTTTCTTTTCTTGGCGAAGAGCGAGCGGTTGATGTATTCCCAGAGGGCCTTGTAGTGCTCGATGGTGGTGCCTACCTTGCCACGCAGCTTGACGGGTGGCTTCTCGTCGAGTCGGATGGAGAGACCGTGCCAGAGTCCCAGTCTTGATGAGAGCGGCAGGTAGATGCTTTCCTTGTCGAGGTTCTTGGGTTGTATGGCGATGGCTTGCTCCGTTACGTAGAGTACGTTTTCCTCGCCCTCATACTTGGCTGGCTCGAAGTTCTCAGCCAGTTCGCTGCTCTCTTGCGAACAGAGCATGTTGGCGATGATGAAGGCATCGTCGCCGTTGAATGGCAGGGTGGCGTCGAAGTCGCTGCCTGTGAAGAGGGAGAGGAAGGCTTTCTGGAGTGTCTTGTTTGGGTCGCTCACGTTCATGAGCGATACGAGGCGGTATAGCAAGGCCTGGTTGAGTGCCTCGTCATAGATGTGATGAGGGGTGTGCTTGCCCAGCATCAGTTCGATGACCAGCACTTGTATCATGGTTTCCTTGGTGGCTAAGTCGCTTGTCAGTCGGTCAGACTGTCCGTAGATGTTGTCGATGTAGGTTTGCAGCAGTTTGAGCCATTGTGTCTGGAAAGGCTTGCGGTTCCATAGGTAAAGCTCTTGCCGGCGCAGGGTAGAGAGGATGGCGCCAATCTGGCTCTCCATGAGCGAGAAGTCGAGCATGAAGATGCACTGCATGATGCAGAATTGCTTGCGTGGGTGATAGATGTAGGCACAAGAGGCTAGGGTAGAGAGTATTTGGTTCAGGGTTTCTTCCGCCTTGCCGCTCTTCAGGATGTCGATGGCCTGGATGTAATAAGATAGCACCTCGATGACATCGGTGAATCGCTGTTCGAGCAAGGTGCGCTCCGCCTCCTTGCAGCGTGGCAGCAGGTTGGTGCCTTGCAGGGTGTCGAGGCAGTGGATGCGTATCTGGTCGAGCAGGGCTTGCAGCTCATCCTGTGACAGGGATGCGGAGATGTTGGCTATCCAGCGGTGGCACTCCAGGTCGAAGGCATCCTCGGTGGTGTCGCCCAGCATGAGGTGTCGGAACTCATCGTTGTTCCATTCTTGCTGCCCGATGATGGCACTGAATTCCTTTGCCGTGAGCGAGAACTCCGACTTGTCGGCACCCAGCACTTCGACGAGCATCACGTCCATGTACCTTTGGCGGAACTTCATCACGCGGCATCTCACCATCGGGGTGAGGGCGGCGTTGATGTTGGTGTCACGCTTCAGCATGGCTGTGAATCCGAACTCATCCTCCAGCTGGTAGTATTCTCCCAGCGTGAGCTTGATCTTGAAGTTTACCTCGTCGTTTTCCTTGTATTGTTTCCTCATGAGTCGCTCGATGTTCTGTATGATGAACACCTTGCCCAGGTGGGTGGTGATCATGAGGCAGTCTAGGTACTCGGGCATCGGTTGCCTCCTCTGGAAGGCAATCTGCGCCACCTTGTAGATGCGGTCCTCCACTTCGATGATGAACTTGTGTTCCTCCTCGTCGACTCTGAGAACCTTCGCTTTTACTTCATTGTAATTGTTCATGTTATAGTTATATTGTTGTTGTTATTTTATCCAAAGTTCATCCTTTCTCCTCCAGTTCCTTCTGCAATCGGATGATTTCGTCACGGTACTGGGCGGCTTGCATAAAGTCGAGGTCCTTTGCCGCCTGTTTCATCAGGGCGGTGGTGTTGGCGATGCTCTTCTCCAGTTCCTCGCGGCTCATGCTGCGCACGATAGGGTCGGCGACGAATGCGGTGCTGTCTGGCTCCACATAGACACGTGTTTCTGAGCCCTCCATCCCGACGATGGCAGCCTTGGTCTTGGCAGCTCCGCTCGCAGACTCTTCCTTGCTGGTTGGCAGGGCAGAGGTGATGGCCTTGACAATCTGCCGTGGCGTAATGCCGTGGTCTTCATTATACTTCAGCTGGATGGAACGGCGGCGGGCGGTCTCGTCGATGGTCTTCTGCATGCTGTCCGTGATGGTGTCGGCATACATGATGACCTTTCCGTTCACGTTGCGGGCTGCACGGCCTGCGGTCTGGGTCAGCGAGCGATGGCTGCGCAGGAATCCCTCCTTGTCGGCGTCGAGGATTGCCACGAGCGATACCTCAGGCAAGTCCAGTCCCTCACGCAACAAGTTGACTCCCACCAACACATCGTATACGCCCGCTCTCAGGTCGTTCATGATCTTCACTCGGTCCAGGGTAGCCACATCGCTGTGGATGTAGGCAGCCTTCACGTTGTGATTCAGCAAGAACTCGGTCAGCTCCTCAGCCATGCGCTTGGTGAGGGTGGTGATGAGCACACGCTCGTCTCGGTGGGTGCGGGTCAGTATCTCGTCGAGCAGGTCGTCTATCTGGTTCTCGCTAGGGCGCACCTCTATCTCCGGGTCGAGCAGGCCAGTAGGGCGGATGAGCTGTTCCACCACGACTCCCTCAGCTTCCCTCAGCTCATAGTCGGCAGGGGTAGCGCTCACGTAGATGGCCTGGTGGATGAGGTCGTGGAACTCATCGAACTTCAGCGGGCGGTTGTCGAAGGCGGCTGGCAGTCGGAATCCGTATTCCACGAGGTTCTGCTTGCGTGCACGGTCGCCGCCATACATCGCTCCAATCTGCGGGATGCTCACGTGGCTCTCGTCCACCACCAGCAGGAAGTCTTTCGGGAAGAAGTCGAGCAGGCAGTAAGGCCTCTCGCCCGGCTTTCGTCCGTCAAAGTATCGAGAATAGTTCTCGATGCCCGAGCAATGTCCCAGTTCCTTAATCATCTCCATGTCATACTCCACTCGCTCCTTGATGCGCTGTGCCTTGATGCCATCGCCTATGCTCTTGAAGTATTCCTCCTGCTGCACGAGGTCGTCCTGTATCATGCGGATGGCGTGCTCCTGCTGCTCCTTGGTGGTTACGAAGAGGTTGGCAGGATAAATCTCGTAATCGTCGAAGGCAGCGAGGCGATGATAGGTGAGCGAGTCAACCTCCTCGATGCAGTCTATCTCGTCGTCCCACCAGGTAACGCGTAACACGTTGTCGCTGTAGGCCATGAAGATGTCCACGGTCTCGCCCTTCACGCGGAAGTTGCCACGCTTCAACTCGATGTCGTTTCTCACGTAGAGCGCATCCACGAGCTTACGCAGGAACTCGTTTCTGTCTAGTTTTTGCCCCCGGTGAATCTTGATGATGTTCTCCTGCATAGCCACCGGTCCGCCCATGCCATAGATGCACGACACGGAAGAGACGACGATGACATCCTTCCTGCCCGACAAGAGGGCAGAGACGGCACCGAGTCGCAGCTTGTCGATTTCCTCGTTGATGGCGAGGTCTTTCTCTATATAGGTATCGGTGGTAGGCAGGTAAGCCTCCGGCTGATAGTAGTCATAGTAGGACACGTAATACTCCACGGCGTTTTCTGGGAAGAAGCCCTTCATCTCCTGGTAGAGCTGTGCGGCGAGCGTCTTGTTGTGGCTCAGTATGAGCGTCGGCTTGCCCACGTTGGCGATGACATTCGCCACGGTGAAGGTCTTGCCCGATCCCGTTACGCCGAGCAACACCTGTGCGGGCTCACCCTCCAGCACTCCTTGCGTGAGTTGCCTGATGGCTTGCGGCTGGTCGCCCGTTGGTTTGTATTTCGAAGTGATTTTGAAGTCCATATTCTCTATTTTTAGTGCAAAAATACAAAAAAATATGGCATTAATCGTTATAAAGATTAATTATTTGCGAAAAAATGTGCTTTTTCTTTTGATAATAAGTAAAATATGAGTAACTTTGCAACTCAAAATGAAGATTATGAAGAAATTGACCCTTATAGCATCATGTTTCGCATGGCTTCTCACGAGCTGTGTGAGCGAATACAACCAGGTATACAAGACTGGCAACAATACCTATAAGTACGAGTATGCCAAGCAGTGCTTCGCACAGGGCAAGTATGCTCGCGCCATTCCTCTCTTGCAGGAGCTCGTCACCATCAAGAAGGGTTCCACCGAGGGTGAGGAATGCCTCTACATGCTCGCCATGTCAGAGTATGGCTTGAAGGACTGGGAGACGGCTGCGGAATACTTCAAGAAGTACTATAGCTCATATCCAAAGGGACAGTTTGCAGAGAACGCCAAGTATTATGTGGGCGAGAGCCTCTATCAGAACGCTCCCGAGCCTCGTCTGGACCAGAGCACGACCTACACTGCCATCTCTGCCTTCCAGGAGTATCTGGACCTCTATCCGGATGCCCATCTCAAGGCTCAGGCCTCCAACCGCCTCTTCGCCCTGCAAGACCTCCTGGTGGAGAAGGAGTACAAGAGCGCTTGCCTCTACTATGACATGGGCACCTACTTCGGCAACTGCACCAACGGTGGCAACAACTATGAGGCTTGCATCGTGACCGCCCAGAACGCCCTCAAGGACTATCCTTACAGCAACAAGCGCGAGGAGTTTGCCTCGCTCATCATGAAGAGCAAGTTCGAGCTTGCCAAGATGAGTGTGGAGAGCAAGCAGCTGGAGCGCTACCAGGATGCCGAGGACGAATGCTACGGTTTCCTCAACGAGTATCCAGACTCTAAGGAGAAGACACTCGCCGAGAAATACATCGAGAAGTGCAAGGCCTTCGAGAAGGCTCATCCCGAGGACACCATGGAGAAGCTGGAGGGAGGCAAGAAATAAAGCCAAAACATCTAGATAAAGCAAGAAACTAAGAACTAGAACTAGCTTTCTGGATAAGCAAGGAACTAAGGACTAGAACTAGCTTTCTAGATAAGCAAGAAACTAAGGACTAGTTCTTTGGATTAACTTTACAATAATATATAGACAAACATTAAAAAGAATTATATAGTACTATAAATTATGGATTACAAGAAATCAAAAGCACCAGTTAACACAGTTACCCGTAACATCATGGACCTCTGTGATGAGACAGGAAACATCTACGAGAGTGTTGCCATCATCGCCAAGCGAGCTAACCAGATTTCGCTTGAGATCAAGCAGGACTTGAGCAAGAAACTCGCTGAGTTCGCCTCTTACAATGACTCCTTGGAGGAGGTGTTCGAGAACCGTGAGCAGATTGAAATCTCACGCTACTACGAGAAGTTGCCAAAGCCAACATTGCTCGCTACCGAGGAGTTTGTGGAGAACAACATCTACTGGCGTGATCCAAGCAAGAGCCAGGCTCAGCAGCCAGCAGCTAGCAAGGTAGACATCGACAATCTCTAAATATCACCACTAGGGTTACATTATGATACAGCGTAAACAGAGTTTGTTTTTGCTTCTTGCTGTCATTGCTTACGCACTTTGCCTTTTCCTTCCTATTGCCGGTGTGGAAACCCAGGCGATGGGAAGTGATAGCTTGGTGTATAACCTGGGAGTGGTCAACGGCGACAGTGGCATCAGCCTTTGCGGCACATGCGTCCCTTTGTTTGCCTTGCTCGCCGTCTCAGCGGTGATGACCGTGGCGAACATATTCCTCTATAAGAACCGCAAGTTGCAGATGAGCCTTTGCTCTATCACGGCACTCTTCAACGTGCTCTGGTGCATCGACTACGCCCTCATCCTCTTTGGCATCATCGCCATACCAGAGGCTGTGGGCACCTATCATCTCAAGTTTGCGGCATGCCTCCCTGTGGTTTCCCTCATCCTCGTGCTGATGGCGAAGAAGGGAGTGAGCGACGACGAGAAGTTGGTCAAGGCAGCCGATCGCATCCGATAAGGCGGCTAAGTGCATCCGATGAGGTTGCCTTCTAGATGCCCATAAGGTACTGGATAGAGACCGGTTTTTATAAAAATGCTTAAAAAAGCCTATAAAACAGGCAAATACTTGTGGGTATGGAATAATATTCGTACCTTTGCACCCGCTGTCACGTGATGGCAGCATTAAATTCAAACCTCATAAAATAAAATTATTAAAAAATGGCAACAAAGATTAGATTGCAGCGTGGCGGTCGTAAGAGCTATGCTTTCTACCGTATCGTTATCGCTGATGTAAGAGCACCACGTGATGGTAAGTTTACTGAGAAGATTGGTACATTCAATCCAAACACCAATCCTGCTACTGTAGATTTGAATTTCGATCGCGCCCTCTACTGGGTAGAGACAGGTGCACAGCCTACAGACACAGTACGTAACATCCTCAAGAGCGAGGGCGTTTACTTGATGAAGCACCTCAAGGGTGGCGTTAAGAAGGGCGCATTCGACGAGGCTGAGGCTCAGAAGCGTTTCGACGCTTGGAAGGCAGGCAAGGATGCCAAGGCTACTGCTGTTCGCGAGGGCGACGCTAAGGCTAAGAAGGACGCTGAGGCTAAGGAGCTCGAGGCTGAGAAGAAGATGAACGAGGCAATCGCTAAGAAGGTAGCTGATAAGAAGGCTGCTGCAGCTGCTGCTCAGGCAGAGGCAGAGGCTGCCAAGGCTGCTGAGGAGAATGCTTCAGAGGAGGCTCCAGCAGAGGCTTAATCTTCTTTCAAAGATTTTAAATTATAAAGGTTCGGTTTTCATGTCATTGGAAACCGAACCTTTTGCTTTTTACCCGGAGCTTTTGCTTTTTACCGGAATGTATTCTTTTTACCCGAACCTTTTCCACTTTACGGTTGGAGTCGGCTATACGCCCTGTAAGGGCAAAAGCGTATCTATTGTGTTGCTTGTTGTTTATGCTTTTGCCCTTACAGGGCGACATAAACCACCTATCATCAACCCAGGGTGTCGCTTCGCTTGCCCTGGGCTAGGTGCTTGTTGGGCTTTCAGCCCGCTTCAATCGAATAGGTTGAACCATTTTCTTTAGCCAGGCTCTTTCTTTTGCAATAAAATGGGGAAACTTGCGTTTTAATATTATGGAAAATGAGAAAACAAATAATAACGATAATAGTTACAGGCATATCCTGAAGTATACGGGCGTTTTTGCCAGCGTACAGATGCTGAGTATCCTCGTGGGGGTAATCCGCAACAAGTTTACTGCCATATTCCTCGGACCGTCTGGCATGGGATTGCTCTCTTTGTTTAATTCCACAGCCACTTTCGTATCCAGTGCCACCAACCTCGGCATTCCAACGAGTGGAGTAAAGGTTATCTCTGATTCTAGAACCACCAATTCGAAAGATACTGATTTGAACGGGAGAGAATTGAATGCTTCTGATTCAAATGGTCACACTTCGATTGGTCACACT
>CAVCRI010000019.1:0-28436 GCA_963604545.1 Lachnospiraceae bacterium
CGTACTTTGTCAAATCTAACTTTGCCATTTTTATTAAATGTATTTAAGTTGTGAAAAATTTCTTCTTAACCTATTATCCGCCGAAACAGATTTTCTTCTAAAACCGCCGCAAAGTTACGAAAAATCTGTTTTACGGCAAAGATTCTAAGATATAAATAACGTGATTTAAAATCTTTTTAGGTTAAAGAAATTAAAATCCGATGCTTTCATCTACGATTTGCCACGTTGACTTTGCAAATATTCTTAGCCTTTGGCGTTTAGCCACAAGCACAGATACACCTATTTATATATATATAGGTAAACAAAAAAATCGAGAAAACATTTTGTAGTTTCCACGATTTGCATTATCTTTGCACCAATTTAGGCAAAAAATAGTAAAGCAAACAAATACTACGACAATGGAAATTCATAACCTGAGCGAACACAACTGCATCATCAACCGCTACCTGGCTGAGATGCGCGACTGTGAGTACCAAAAGAACCGACTCCTCTTCCGCAACAACATCAAGAGAATCGGCGAGTATGAGGCTTTTGAGATTTCAAAGACCCTCGACTACGAGAACCAGAAAGTTACTACGCCACTTGGCGTAGCGAGTGTTAATCTCCCTACCGACAAGATTGTCATCGGTACCATCTTCCGTGCCGGACTTCCTTTCCACGAGGGCTTCCTCAACATCTTCGACCACTCTGGCAATGCCTTCGTGAGCGCTTACCGTGAGTATACCAACGAGAGCCATACCGAGGTGGGCGTGCACATCGAGTATCTCGCCACCCCAGAGATAGAGGGCAAGACACTCATCATCGCCGACCCTATGCTCGCCACGGGCATCAGCATGGAGATGGGACTGAAGGCCATCCTCACCAAGGGTACTCCTAAGCACATCCACGTGGCTTGCGTACTTGCTGCACCAGAGGGCATCGAGCACATCAAGAAGACTTTCCCTGACGACAAGACCACCATCTGGTGCGCTTCCATCGACGAAGGACTGAACGAGCACAAGTATATCGTGCCTGGCTTCGGCGATGCTGGCGACCTGTGCTACGGAAGCAAGCTATAAATGATAAAGAATAAAATATCGAAATAGACCTCACACCTCACTAATCGCACATATTCTTCTGAATATCAATATATTAGCAACCGAAGTCAACTTCACTCTAACCTCACTTAGACTTCACTCTGACCTCACTGTCTCGCAAGTAGCACATAGGAACAGACCGAGAACGACAATCGAAAAAGTGAGGTCAGAGTGAAGTCTAAGTGAGGTCTAGAGAGACATACTTCACTACCGTTTACGCTCTGTTACACAACAACTTACGCTATATCGAGTGAAGTGTGAGGTCTAAAACGTATTCTTTTGCCCTTACAGGGCGTTAGGATAATAAACTAAATATAAGAGATTACTACCTACTCATACAATGTCCCGACGCAGCAATCGCTACGTCGGGACGTCTCATTTTTTGCCTCGTTACGGCAAAGCATTGCCCCTTTTAGGGCAAAACTTCGCCCCAAAAGAGGCAACACTCCGCCAGTCAATGGGCAAAAGCACAAACTCTTAGTAATGGAACGAGCTACCCCCTAAGAACTCCCTCAATAGGGATGTAGGCGGCAGATTGTTGTAAGGAATGCCACGGAAATACTTCAGGAATTTCAAGAGACGATAAGCCTCGGCATACTCCTCACAATTCTCTGGCACCTGCTGCAACAACGGCTCTGCCTGAGTCTTGATGACAGCCAACTCAAAGAGCATCGCCGAATTGAACATCGCATCGGCATTCTCCTGGTATGGGAATATCCACTTGTTCTCGCCCGCACGCACCGAAGGCCAACGATGGATGGTCTCTTGCGCCGACACACCTCTATATTTATAGTCGCGGATGATGCGGCGAAGCAGGCGGTTGTCGGTGGTAGGGATATAGTTGTGATTGTCGAGCAGGATGGTGGTGAGCGCCGAGGCGTAGACACGGAATATCTGCTCGTTAGGAATATGCGAGGTAAGCTCTGGGTTCAGGGCATGGATGCCCTCCACCACCAATACATTGTTAGGTGCCATCTTCAGCTTCTTGCCACTCCTCTTGCTCTTGCCCGTCTGGAAGTCATATTTCGGAAGTTCCACCTCCTCGCCACGGAAGAGGGCATTGAACTGCTCATTGATCAAGTCGAGGTCCAAGGCGTAGATGCTCTCATAGTCGTATTCGCCATTCTCATCCTTCGGAGTCTTCTCACGGTCCACGAAATAGTCGTCGAGCGAAATCTGCAGCGGTTTCAGTCCGTTCACGGCAAGCTGGATGGAGAGGCGCTTGCAGGTAGTGGTCTTGCCCGAAGAGGAAGGTCCCGCCAGCAAGACGAGTTTCACGCCCTTGCGCTGGGCTATCTCCTCGGCTATCTTGGCTATCTTCTTCTCCTGCAGAGCCTCGCTGATATTGATGATGTCAGTGGTAAAACCCTTGTCCACGGCAAGATTGAAATCGCCCACGGTACGGATACCGAGGATGTCTTGCCAGCGATGGTGCTCCTTGAAGATGTCAAACATCTTGTCTTGGCGGGTCAGCTCGCCCAGCTTGTCGGGGTCTTTGAGCGAAGGGATGCGCAGGAGCATGCCGTCGTAATACTTCTCTAGCCCGAAGAGGTAGAGCTGCGAGGTATTGGTGAGCAGGGTGCCATAGTAGAAGTCCACATAGTCACCTATCTTATAATAGGTAGTATAGATGGAGCCCGAAGTCTTCAGGAGCTTTACTTTCTCCACGTCGCCCTTCTCCTCGAATAGCTTGATAGCATCCTCGGTAGGCACCATATATCGGCAGATAGGCATACGGTCGGCGATGATTTTCTCCATGCGTCGGCGTATCATGTTCACATCCTCGTCGGTGAGCGGACGGTCGAGGCGCACGTCTACATAGAAGCCATTCGACACAGGGATGTCGATGATAACATCGGGGCTGAAGGTAAACACATCCTTCACAGCCTTGCAGAGCACGAAGAAAAGTGTGCGAGTATAGGCGCGGGAACCGGAGGCGGAGGTCATGTCGAGAAATTCCACATCCTTGTTGTTATAGACACGATAGTGCATGCCCTCCACCTTGTTATTGACCCTTGCGGACACCGGTCCGTGGTTCATTTGGAGGCTAAAATCAGAAAAAATATCAAAAAGTGTGCTTCCTATTGCTACTTTCTGAGATTTTTTATTATTTTTGCAACGGATTTGTATTACCTGTTTCATTGGCGTTACGTTTATGTTACAACTTTAGACAATCTATTCTCCCCTCTGAGCCACCTCGGAGAGAGAATCTCAATATTTCGGGTAAAGTTACGAAGAAATTCGATACCTTGGTGTTTTTGACAACAAAATTTAAGTTATAATATGTCGATTTGGATATTTTTTAGGCTTATCGGAGCACTCGCCTTACTTATGTTCGGTATGAAGACCATGAGCGACAGTTTGCAGAAGATGGCAGGACCTCAGCTCCGCCATGTGTTAGGAACGATGACCACCAATCGTGTGACGGGCATCCTCTCGGGTACGCTCATCACGGCGGCGGTGCAGTCTTCTACAGCTACGACGGTGATGACGGTTTCGTTTGTCAACGCAGGTCTCCTTACCCTCGCCCAGGCGATTTCGGTCATCATGGGTGCCAATATCGGAACCACACTCACGGCTTGGATCATGAGTGCAGGTTTCTCGTTCAACATCACCGACTTCGTATGGCCAGCGTTCTTCATCGCCATCATCCTCATCTATAGCAAGAAGCGCAAGATAGTAGGCGATTTCATCTTCGGTATATCCTTTATGTTCCTCGGTTTGGGAACTTTACGACAAACCGGTATCGACATGGACCTGGCACACAACCAGCCAGTGCTCGATTTCTTCGCAAGTTTCGACCCTCACAGTTTCAAGACTACCCTCACTTTCTTATTAATAGGTAGCGTGCTCACGATGTGCGTACAAAGCTCGGCAGCCGTCATGGCAATCACCATGATACTCTGCTCTACAGGCGTATTGCCTATCTATCAGGGTATTGCGCTCGTGATGGGCGAGAACATCGGCACCACCGTAACCAGCAACGTGGCAGCCCTCACCGCCAATACACAGGCTAGAAGGGCGGCGATGGCGCACATGATGTTCAACATCTTCGGTGTGCTGTGGATACTCTGCGTATTCAAACCGTTCATCCACCTCGTATGCGGATGGGTGGGCTACGACGACGAGATGCTGAAGACAGACCCTCACTTCATCGCCAACGCAGCCAAGCTCTCCTTCGTGCTTGCAGCCTTCCATACCACCTTCAACCTCTCCAACACCTTTATATTGGTTTGGTTCGTGCCACAGATTGAGAAGTTGGTTTGCAAGATTATCCGTCCTAAGAAGAATGCCGACGAGGATGACTTCCGCCTGCGCTTCATCCAGACAGGTATCATGAAGACCCCAGAAATCTCGGTATTGGAGGCTCAGAAGGAGATTCACTCCTTCGCCGAGCGCATCCAGCGCATGTTTGGCATGGTGAAGGAACTCCTGGGCGAAAACAACCCAGACAAGTTCGTAAAGCTCTTCACCCGCATCGAGAAGTACGAGGGCATCTCCGACAACATGGAGATAGAGATAGCCAAATACCTCGACCAGGTGAGCGACGCTCACTTATCAGACGAGACGAAGGCCAAGATTCGCGCCATGCTGCGTGAGATTTCCGAGATAGAGAGTATCGGTGACAGTTGCTACAACATCGCTCGCACCATCAACCGTCGCATCCGTGGCAAGGAAGACTTCATCCCTAGCCAGTATGAGCACATGCACCAGATGATGGAGCTCACCGACCAGGCTCTCACCCAGATGAACATTACCCTCGTGGGCCACAAGGGCGACAACGACGCCAACCTATCCTTCAACATCGAGAACGAGATCAACAACTATCGCAACCAGCTGAAGAGTCAGAACATCAACGATGTAAACAACCATCTCTACACCTATGCCATCGGCACGATGTACATGGACATCATCCAGGAGTGCGAGAAGCTGGGCGACTACATCGTCAACGTGGTGGAAGCCCGCATGGGAGTTCGCCAGCACGAGGCTTAATTTAGTTAGGAGTTAGAAGTTAGGAGTTCATCCTTGCTGATAGCAGGATTTTTCTCTTAACTCCTAACTTTTCAGTCCTAACTTTTTTACCCCCCCCGTATTCCACTTGATGCCTCCTGTCTGTCCACAAACATAGTTAGAAAGAGGCATGTTTTCATGGCTAAGATTGGAGAGATAAAGCGGTTCGTCATCCACAAACTGATGGCAAGTAAAGGTATCACCCACTGCCAGTTTGCTAGCAACCGATTCTACGACTTCAAAGCTATCATTACCTAGATACTTGATGGTAACCACTCGCCCCGGATACCAAGTGAGCTTCACCTCCTCACCCACATACAGGGCATCTGCTATCAACTTGCTTCTAATGAAAAAACGGCTGGAGGCTGGTGAGTCTTGCCCCTCGACAAAGGAATCCCAGTCGAGATAACCCACCATGCGAGAGAGCAAGTCGAGGTTAAACTTGCTAGGCTTGCATTGCGTAGCCACATAGCCCCACATACGCTTGAGGGTGCTCACCGAGATGGTGTCGCCCATATATCCCGCCACTTGTCGAGCGAGAAAATCGAAATCACGAGGTGCCTTGATTTTGCGCCCCACCACCTTCTCCACCTCTTCCTTGAGGCGTTCGAAGTCTTCTTGCTTATAGTTTTTCAACATATCCTTATCCTATCATTTCATATCTGGTTTAACTTCTATCATTTTCCCTTGCCTCTCATTCATGTCCGCAAAGATAAGACATTAATTTGAATTGGACAAGAATACCAGCCACATAACCTTCCTTTTTTAACATAATTAGTATTTGCCATTTACATCTTAAACTATTAAAAGTTTCTTTTTTTTGCTTCCACTGCTGCCATAATGTATATTAACCATCTATATATCAGTATATTAAGGTATGGAAGCAAAAGTATATTTGCTACCATTTGCTACCATTTGCTGCCACAAATCATTAAAAAAGCAGCCAGAAATGAATAAAAACGAGAAAAAACTTGGTTACGCCAATATAAAGTTCAACCGATACACCGAAGAAATCAAGCCATACCGTAGAACACTTCGGTCATGACGCTGAATATTTCTGCCCAGCTTTATGAACACTTCTGCCCAGCACATTGAGTACTTTCGCCCAGACTATTGAGGAAATGTAACCAGACGCTCCGGGCAAAAGTACCCAAAGCCATGAGCAACCTTGGGCAAAGTGCTGAAATACCAACAATCCCCAGTGCAAAAGAAATTGAACCGTTTTGAACCATCACGGTTTCGTTATTTTTATCTAATTTTGCAAACAGATGTAAATGATAAAACAACAACTTAAAAAAGAATACATGATGAGAAGACTTCTACTCCTTTGTTTCTTCGCCTTTGTGGCAGTGGCAATGTCGGCTCAAAACAATCTTGTGATACGAGACTTCAAGTATCAGCAGTACGACCAAACCGCCAACCTCAAAGGAACCCTGAAGAAAGACAACAACGGCAAGACGGCTGCCTTGCTAAAAATCGAGACCAATCTCGACGACCTAGCCTTCGACGGTGGCTCATACGGCATCGTAACCACCGTACACAAGACGGGACAATGGTGGGTGTATGTGCCTGAGCGTGCTCAAAAGATCACCATCCGCCATCCTAAGTATGGCGCCTGTGAGTTTTACTATCCATCAGAAATCAAAGCTGCTCGCACCTACACCATGCAACTGTCATTGGAGGGTATGGACGTAGCCATCGAAGCCTCGGTGGATGGCTCCAGCATCTTCGTGGACGATGAGAATGTGGGCAAGACTCCACAGACCGTCTATCTCACCTACGGCATCCACCACATCACTGCCCGCAATGGCAATATGTATTATGACGAAAACATCAACATCGTGAAGAATGGCGAGAAAAGCCTCCGCTTGCAGATGAAAGATGAGAACGAGCTTTATGGCACAGTGAACGTAACCGTGGCCGATGGCGCCGACATCTTCTTCAACGACAAAAAGGTGGGTATCGGCTCTTGGTACCAGCGTCTGAAGGCAGGAACATACGTTGTGGAGACTCGCAAGCAGAACTGCGAGAGCCAAACCACATCATTTGAGGTAGAGGGCAAGACCGACAAGACCGTGGAGGCAAAAGCCCCTATCCCATACACAGGCTCACTCACCGTGCTCACCACTCCTAAGCTCGTGGGCATCTACAACGATACCAAGCTCTTGTCTGACAATGGTTTCGCCAAATTGCCTATCGGCAAGAACGAAATCACCTACAAGCACGAGGGCTACCGATCCATCACCAAGACCTACGACATTCCTCGCGACGGAGAAGTGAACGACACCATCAAGCTCAAGCCTCTCACCTATCTCAAGAAGACAGGCATCTATGCTGGCGTGGCATTCACCTACGGCGGAAGCACGATGGGCGTAACGGGAACCATTGGTGGAAACATCTCGAATTTTGACATACAATTGGCGTATACACTGGGTATCGGACAGAGCGACGACGTATATTGGTATAAGACCGAAAACAATGTGAAGCAAGAAGTTGACACCTACAAGATGAATTCCTTTGCATTGAAAGTAGGTTATCAGTTTGCCCTCAGCATGCGTGTGGGCATTACCCCACAGTTGGGTTATCTTTCACAAATGCTCAAGAGTAGCGGAAAGTATGGTGATGGAGCAAACTGTGGTTGCTACACTATCGGAGCAAAATTGCTGATTGCCCCTGTGCCTCATCTTTGCCTCCTCATCAACCCAGAGTTTGCCATTCCAACCCAAAAGAGCGACACCTATAAGGGAATCGTGGATGTTGCAGGGTTCAGCGAGGGCGGATTCTACGCACATGCAGGTATTTTGATTAACTTCTAATATAATAAGGTATATGAAGAAACTACTATATATCTCAAGAATCACACTCAGCAGTTTGGTGCTCAGCACCTTATTGCTTTTATCTGCCTGTTCAGCCAAGGAAGAAGAAGGAGTTTTCCCTTCTGAATATTTGGAGCTTACGATGACCCTCACCCCATCCGTAATAGAGGATGCGGAAGCCAAGGATGCTTCGCAAATCGTAAGGATTACTTCCAACACGGCATGGGAGGCTACTCCTAATGTAACTTGGGTGCATGTGGATAAATCTACTGGTGTTGCCAACGATGAGTTAAAGATTACACTCGACGACAACCAGTCGCTGACTCCAAGAACAGCCGAGGTAGTAATGTCATACGGAGACAAGACGCAATCTATCTCCATCACCCAAAAGGCAGCCACACCTACAGCATTCAAGGAAATAAAGATGCTCGATGTACAAAGATACTCAGCCAACATCACTGGTTATTTCCAGGCAATGTTTAAGGTAACGGAGTGCGGAATCCTCTACTCTACCAGCGTGGAGACCCCAACCTTAGATGACAACAGCGAGAAGGTTACCACGGTTACATTGGAAACTGTGCCTGAAACAGGAGTTGTCATCCAGCAACTCACTGGCTTGAAGGCAGGAACCAACTACTTCGCTCGCCTTTACACCAAGAGTCCATTAGGTACTGAGTATAGCGACCCTATCACCTTTACAACAGATGGTGGCTCGCCTGAGGAATCAGACAACCCTACCCCTGGATACTAGACAAAAGAATCAAAAATCACAAAATACAGAAGGTTATGAAAAAGATATTAACACTCATCACAAGTCTCTTCCTGTTGGCGACCTTGCCAATAGGAGCACAAGAAACTCAGCCTATTGGCACAGAGGTTATCACCTTGTCGCACAATGGTCAGGAAAGCACCTTTAAATACGATGAAATGTCCAAGGTCATGGAGCAAGCTGTGGACGGAGACACCGTATATTTCAGCACAGGATATTTCCAAGGCAACTTCCAGCTGAACAAAAGATTGACATTCATCGGTTCGGGAGCTGACGACAGCAACAACAACGGAAACAGATGGAGCAACTGCACTTGCTATGACGGAAAGATTAACATAGCCCTTCCAGAGGGAACGAAGCTGACAACTCGCCTCTTCGATGGAATCTATTTCTATGATGGCAACAACAGTAGCATTACTTTTAGTAATTCCATTGAGAACGTAATCTTCAGAAAATGCTATTGGAGTAATTCTTGGAATGTGAATGCGGAAATTAAAAGTTTGCTGATTGACAGATGTAATTGCTATTTTTATTTATACAATAACAGCTACTATAAAAAAGTCGTCATTCGAAACAGTAATATTAGAGGTGATTTCCGTAGTCAAGACCCAAACACTCTCCTCTTCTATCATTGTAATGTATATCCTAACTATGGTTGGAATACGGACAGAGGAAATGCATATTGTTCTGGTTTTCAAGGGACTTTCACCAACTGTATAATTGAAAATCAATGTAGCTATTGGGACAATTCTACACAAAAGAGCATTTATTATGCAGCAACTTTTAGCAACCCTGAATCCACCCAAGAAAGTTATCCCATTTTAATTAACTGCATATACTATTCGGAAGACGGAAAAGATGTTACAGCCAACTGCACGTTACAAAATTCTACAGGATATCCTGTTTCTAGCGAAAAGAGATTGGAGAATATGAGCAAAGCCGAACTGGAAGCTGCAGGCTATATGGGCAACAACGGCACTGTAGTTGGCTACTACGGCGGCAAGAATCCTTACACCCTAAAGCCAAACATTCCAGAAATTGCATCCAGCAAAATTCACTTGAACAGAGATGCACAGCAGCTTCAAATCAACATCAAAATTTCAGCTCAACAATAAAACGATACGATTATGAAAAAGATATTATCCATCATATTCTGCCTGATGGCAGTAACCATAGGACTTCATGCACAAGAGAATTATGGCAAGATCTTCTTGCAGCATGACGGCAACATCGTTGGCACATACGCATACAACGAAATGAACAAAGCTATCGAAGCTGCCAGCGAGGGAGATGTCATCTATCTCAGCAAAGGACGCTTCTCGGGTGGTTTTACCATCGACAAATCCATCTGCATCATTGGTTCTGGAGCAGAAAACACTAATGGCAACAATTACACCTATTTTGATTGGGGAAATGATTTTTACATTAAAAATAGCAACCAAACGATTGCAAAGGTAACAATTGAGGGTGTTTACTTTGGCCCATCATTTAATATATATAGCAGTGTTGACGAATTAGCTTTCAAAAAGTGCTACTTCAGCAATAGCATTTATTTCCAAAACAATGGCAACAACACTACTTGTAAAAAAGTTACAATAGACAGATGTTGCTGCTCATATATCTCTCCAAATGGAAGAGTTGAAGACCTCATTGCAAAAAATTGCAAGATTTACAACATCGGAGGCCAAGGAAGCACTAATTCCTCTCTAAAATACATCAATTGCAACATCAGACGAATTGAGACAAATACAAGAGCAATGGTTGTAAACAGTATTGTCAACGAAGTAGGCAATGGAACAAGCGACTATTTGGACACAAACACCATCTTAGTCAACACACTGTATAATAATACGAATGATTACGACCCAATGGAAAAGGCTTCACAACAAGACTGCTATGCAACTGATAAAACTCTAATCAGCAACAACTATGATTGTAATATGACCAAAGACCAACTGCAATCAGCAGACTATCTTGGCGTGGACGGAACTGTAGTGGGTGCAGAGGGTGGTGTCAACCCATTCTCCTTGACCCTCCACACTCCAAACGTAACCTCTAAGGGTGCCAATGTTGACTTAAACAACAAGAAGGTAACCATCAGTGTAACAGCAACAGCCAATTAAAGAATCGTAGCTTATGTATAAACGTTTATTATATACACTATCGCTAGCCTTTGCGCTGACGGGCTTCTGCCAATCAGCATCAGCAGCTCCCGACATCAACATAGACGAAGATGTCGCAGAAGAGCCAGCTAAGGCAATAGCGTATCGCTATTGGATAGACGACAACGTAAACAATAAAACTACGTCGGCTATCAATGGTGATGATTTCACCAGCAACATAGATGTTTCGTCTCTGTCCTCAGGAGTACACGTATATCATGTGCAACTCCAAAACCAAGACGGAAGATGGGGAACAACACAAGACATTCCTTTCTATGCAGGAAGTATCCCAACAGATACAAAGGAAGACGACTCCGCTCCAGCCATCACAAGTTACGAATACTGGTTTGACGACAACTTTTCCGAGAAAATATCGCAAGCCTACACCCAATCCGACATTTCTTTCGACAAGGACATTTCGGGGATGGCACCAGGCAAGCATACCTATTATTTCGTAGCCCATACCAGCAATGGAATCGGTACAGCCACAGGAGGATTCTACCTGCCTGACTCTTCGACAGGTGGTGCAGACGATGAAGAACAAGAAGTTGCATCCATCGTCTCATATCAATACTGGATAGATGGCAACAAGGCAAGCGGTCAAACATTGCCTTATACTTCTGATGACATCACTAGCAACATCGACTACACCGCTTTCTCGGGAGGAGCACACATCTTCAATTTCCGTCTCAAGAACAGCGAGGGAATCTGGACACGCAACTATCAGTTTGCCTTCTACATTCCCGAGACTAGCAACCCTGAGCAACAAGAAACCCAGCAGCCTATCACAGGTTATCGCTATGGTGTGAATGGTAAGAGCACAAGTCGAGACTTAACGGAGGTGGACAATGTGCCTTCACTCGACGTAGAGATAGCATTCCCTTCCGCACAAGATATATCTGACGTGGAGAGCTATGAGTTTACGAATACAGACGGCAACAACATTCAGGTTGTACGCAACTACGACTTAACCTACTTTGTACAGTTCAAGAACAAGGCAGGAGAATGGAGCGCACCAGTATTCACCGACTCCATTGGCTCTGACGCTACAATTCGCACAGCCAAGGACCTAGCCGTACAGCAAACTGTTGGTATCAGAAAACTTGGCAAAGGCGACTACAGCATCGTGAAGTTCAATATTCCAGAAAACAACGGCTATTACTTTGGTGCTTCCACAAGTTGCCAAGCCTTGCTCTACCAAGACAACAAGCGAACAATGGCTTTCACGGCTGCCGATATGACTAGCAACAAGAGTACGTTGCCACCAGGCACTTACTTTGCCGTCATTTATAACCAAACAGAAGATGGAAGTGTACGCCTCAGCAGCAACAGCAACTGGGTGAGTGATCCAACGTTCAGTTATGCCGACCACAACCTGTCCATCAACTGTGCGACCAATGGTGCAACCATCTACTACACCTTGGATGGCACAATGCCTACACGTGAAAGTGCCACTTACTCCAGCCCACTCGCCATGAGTAGCAATACTCGTGTAAGAGCCTTGGCTTGCATCGACGGAATGGCAGACTCCTATGTTCAGTCATACCTCGTAAGCGATTTCGACACTCAAACTTGTGCCGACCCTGTGGTTAGCTACGATGGAAGAACCGTAACCTTGACCTCAGAGAGCAAGCTTGCCGACATCTATTATACAGTAGATGGCACAGAGCCAACCGCCGAGTCGCAACTTTACAATGCCGACCACGGCATACAAGTAACAGAAGCAGGAGTCATCAAGGCTTTGGCTACAGCAGACTTGATGAACAAATCGAATGTGATAACCTTCGAGGTGCCATCCTACTACGATGGTGAAAGCAGGGTTAGTATCTTGAAAGCGGGCAATCTTGCCAAAGCATTCGAATGGTGTGGAGGCAAACCAACAAGTTCTACCCTCAACGTGGTAGGAAACATCAATGATGCCGATGTGAACACTTTAGCACAGATGGACAATGTGAGAATACTGGATATGAGTACAGCCAAAGCTGAGAACAACGTCATCGGCGACCGTGCCTTTGCAGGAATGAACATGCTTTCCGCAAGTCTTCCAGAAAGTTTGACAAGTTGCGGAAGCGAACTCTTCGCAGGATGTACAAAGTTGGCTGCCGTCATGTGGAATTCCAGTGCCATCATGCCAGCCAATGCACTAGACGGCATCAACAACCCTAACTTGCTGCTCTACGTGAATACCAAGAGCGCAGCTCCTGCCAACATCGGCAATGTGGTGGCTAGTGGTGTGGCAGAGTCCATCACCTTGAGCGATGCTAGTTCTTCGACATCAGAAGGAAACTTCTATTGTCCAAAGGCATTCTCCGCACAGAAGATTACCTATACCCGCAACTTCGCTCAGAAGACAGAAATGGGCGTATGCCAAGGTTGGGAGACCATCGTGCTTCCATTCAATGTGACCACGATGCGACATGAAACCAATGGCAACATAGCTCCATTTGCCAAGGGAGAAAAAGGTGCCAAACCGTTCTGGCTCTACGAATTGTCACCTACAGGTGGATTCCAACGTGCAGCCAACATACAGGCAAATGTACCTTACATCATCTCTATGCCAAACTCAGAGTATTATGCTGACGATTACATCTTGGGCGGCAATGTAACATTCTCAGGCAACAACGTAACCGTTTCTGCAACCAACGCACAGTCGGTAAAGAACGAAAGCCGTGAGTTTGTACCATGCTATGAGTTTACAGAAAAGAATGATGGTATCTACTCGCTCAATGTCGATACAGAATACGAGAGTTATCGCCCTGGCAGCCTCTTCGTAGAAAACTTCTTGGACATCAACCCATTTGAGGCTTATCTCAAGATGCCACAGAATTTCAGTAGATCGTTCGCTTCCATCTTTGGAAATGAAGAAACCACTGGCATAGACAACATTCCAACCAAGCAATTGGCAGGACTCAATGCCTGGGCTAATGGCTCTACACTTTACATCCAAAGCGACAAGGCTCGCCGAGTATTGATATTCAGCACCAGTGGCATGCTCGTGAAGGCTGTAAACGTGGAAGCTGGCGAAACCTCTTCCATCACAGACCTGCCATCAGGCATCTACATCGTAAACAAGAAGAAGGTGGCCATCAAGTAACCATCTTTCTTCTCATGATAAAATGCAACAAGGCGGTGGACTCTCCCTTTTGAGTCCACCGCCTTTTATGCAACATCAAGCCAATGTTGTCGTAAATATACAACTTTCGCAATACACAAACCTGAATTAATCATTCTTTATTACAACATACTTCTGAAATGGACTCTTCGGTATATTAGGGTTTGTCATTGCCAACACTGAGCCTAAAAGAGGATTGATATACTTCTTCTTAACCTTATAGCGATCTTTTAAATTCAAGAAGTCACAAATTTCAGACAAAGACTTTGGCTCTGTGCCGAATTCCGACAGCTTTTGCATCACCTTCTCGTCAGTAAGTCTTACTGCCTTACTGCCATACTGCCATTTTCGTCATTAATGACAGGACGATAGACACGAGCAGTAAACTGATTTCCTTTCTTGTCATCAATAAGCTCCACATGACTATCATCTGACAAAACACGAGGTATGCCTGAACCTAAGCCACGATAACTCATCGTCTTGGCACAAAAGTTAGCCATCAAAGATATACTTAAATTATCAAACAGCCAAACAAAACCCATAAAATCATCTGTTCTGCTCGTAGTTCAACTAACATTTTTGCCCCTAACCCAAAATGAACTGAATTGAACCAATCGTTTTTCAAAAGAAATGTGTAACTTTGCAAAAAGTTAGAATAAACAAAGAACCAAACTCTTGAAAATATGAAAAGAATAATAATGATAATAGTGTCTGTTCTGGCTCTATCTGCCAACTGCACCACAACTCTAGCACAATCAGCACAAAGCAAGACCAGTGAACTTTTGGCGAAGCAACTGAAAAAGGAATACAAGAGCAAACTGAAGGAACTGAAAAAGCAGAAATGGGAACTCTATGGCTCCTCCAAAACACTGGAGGTGGCTCTGCTCACCCACTACGACAAGTTGGAACAGGCTGGCGAAGATGCCCATGAGATAGTAGGTACCGCCACTAAGTTTAAGTCGAAGAACATCGGTCACCAGACTGCCATCAACAATGCTTGCAACATCTATGCACGCCAGGCTGGTAGCCACGTAAAGGGAAGAGTGGTAAGCGATATGGGTGCCAACAGTGATAGCATCGTCAATGAGTTCGACCACTTCTACGCAGCATATCAATCACTCGTAGAAAAAGAAATCAAGGGCGAAATGCAAGAGAGTTTCAGCCTCATCCGTCCATACAAGGATGGAAGTTTCGAGATGCAGACTTTCTTTATCGTCAACGAAGCTGCTGCTAGCAAGGCTCGTATGCGTGCCTTCGAAATTGCGGCAAAGGAATCAGCTGTAGCTCAGAAGTACGCTTCCAAGGTGGGCGAGTTCATCAAAGAAGGATTCGAAGCCCAGTAGAATTCGAGAGACAACAAATGACAAAAGTAAGCATCCATAAAAGAAGACTATAAGCAAAGACAAGATTTATGCACAAAACGATTTGGATAATCTTGATGCTTCTCCTCCCTATCGCCACCATGGCGCAAACAATCGAGGAAAGAGCGGAACAAATGAAAGCTAATGCAGAATACATCTGCGGTGAAGGTTGGGGAGACACTTACAATTCTGCCGACCAAGCCGCACTTGCCGACCTCATCAGCAAAATCTCTCTCAATGTCTCTTCTTCCTTTGAAATCAAGGAAGAAGAGCTTAATACCAATGCCAATTTCGACTCGAAAACGGCTGTTACATCGGTGATGAACAGTTATGCGCAAGCAACTTTGACCAACACCAATAATCTCGTCATCAGCAATACTCCGCAGGCCCATGTATTGAGATACATCAGAAGAAGCGAGGTAAACAAAATCTTCGATGAGCGAAAGGAAAAGGTGTTTGACTACGTGCGCTCCGCCATGAGAGCCGAAGAAAAAGCTAAGATTGATGATGCACTGCGCAATTACTATTGGGCTTTCGCCATGGTACGCAGCTTGCAATATCCAAACAGCGTGAAGATAACCATTGATGGAGTGGAAAGATTGCTGGTAACCTGGATTCCACAGCAAATGGAGGAAATCATGAGCAATCTCTCTACCAAGGTAGCCAGCAAAGACGGCAATGACATCAATCTCTTCATCAAATATAAGGGAGAACCCGTGGCTAGCCTTGACTATACCTACTTCGATGGGCAAACCTGGAGTAATCTTTATAGTGCCAAGGACGGTATGGGGGTTGTGGAGCTGCGACCAGGAGTGGACATAAACAGCCTGCAGTTGAAATACGAATACGAATACGCCGACCAATGCCAAATAGACAAGGAGCTAGAGAGCGTAATGCATCTCTTTAAGGGAACCCCTTTCAAGAGCGCATCCGTCTATATCAACAACCTTGACAAGAAATCAGCAGTCTCCAGCGAAGCGAAAAAGGAATTCGAGAAATCCGTGAAGACAGAATCTGCCGCCAATCTCGAATCGCTTAGCAAGGTGGAAGACGAAAAGACGCTAGCGGGCATTATGGCAAAAGTTGTCAACGCCATCAAGACTAAAGATTACGACAGCGTAAACGACTGCTTCTCGGAAGACGGACTGGCAATGTATAAGAAACTGCTCAACTATGGACAGGCACGCCTGTTGGGTAATCCGCAGTTCTCATTCTACACGATGGGAAATCGAGTGGTGTGTCGTAGCATCCCTATGGCCTTCTCATTCAAGAACAACAAACGTAAGTTTGTGGAGGATGTTACCTTCACTTTTGATGAAAACAAAAAGATAGAATGCGTAGCTTTCGGACTCGGCAACCAGGCAAAAACCGACATCTTCAACAAGGGTGTGGGTGCTTGGAGCGATTATGCCAAGATGGTAATCGCCACATTCCTCGAGAACTACAAGACCGCCTTCGCCTTGAAACGACTCGACTATCTGGAGAGCGTTTTCGATGATAATGCAACCATCATCACGGGTCACATCATCAAGAAAGCTCCTAAAGTAGCAGTAGAGGGAGAAAGCTACATCAATAGCAACAACCAACTCATCAAATACACTCGCCAAACCAAGAGCGAGTATCTGAGAAAATTGAAGATGTGCTTCCAAAGCAACCAGTTCATCAACATCCGCTTCGCTGACAACGATGTTGTGAAAATGGGAGCAGGAGGCGAGACTTACGGCATACAGATCAAACAAGACTACTATTCAACGAACTATGGCGACCACGGCTATCTGTTCTTGATGGTAGACTTCAATGATCCAGAAAATCCATCTATCAAGGTAAGAACCTGGCAACCTGACAGAAACCCGAATATCAATTCGAACCTTCCGCGCTCGAACCGAGATTGGGGTATCATCGGACCAGGAAACTTCTAGGAGCTTAGACGCTTTATCATAGGCTCTCCTTCCCCAAGAAACGGAGGGAGGGCCTTTACTTTTAAAACTAGAGATTATGAATAGAAGATTGCCTACACTCTGCATGATTTTGCTGCTTGGATGGCACGCCACTCCAAGTTTTTCGCAAAACGATGACTTCGTGAAACAGTTCCAGCAGTCTAGACAAGCCATGCTGGACGACTATAATAAGTTCCGCAACACCGTGCTTACCGATTATGATAAGTATCTGCAAGGCGTGTGGAAAGAATACAAGATGTTTAAGGGCGACATGCGCTCACAGGCTCCTAAGCCTAAGACTCCACCAACCTATACGGAACCAAAACAGCCAGAAAAGCCTGTGGTGGTGAAACCAAAGATGCCAGTCAGTCCGATTGCGCCTAAGGAACGCCCTACCATCGACCCTGTGAATGCGCCTAAGATGCCAGAGGTAAAGCCAGACATACCAGACGTTGAATACACTGGCTCTGGCATCGAGGTGCCTCTGATGCCAGCAGTAACGGCAATCCCAGTGATGCCTGCCTTGCCAAACATCGCCCATGTGAACGTGCCTGTCAGCAAGCAAAGCATCGACGTAAACTTCTATGGCGAGACCTTGCAGATGCAGAAGGCTACCCAGTTAGCGGCAATGAGCATCAGCTCCACCGACGATGTGGTGAACTACTGGAAACAACTCAAGAAGTCAGACCTCAAGGAAGTGACCCAGGCTTTCGCCACGGAATCACGCCGAATGGGACTCAGCGACTGGGCTTCGGCTATGCTCGTGGAGAAATACATAGATGCGACTATGCCTAAGGCTAGTAAAAATGAGAAGGTCATCGCCTCGCAATACGTGCTTGCCAACTGTGGTTACAATGTGCGCCTCGCCCTCTGCGGCAGCAACGTGGTGATGCTCGTGCCTTACGCAGAACATGTGTTTGAGAAATCCTATCTCAACATCGATGGCAAGCGCTACTACATCTATCCAAACGTGGAAGAGGAAGGTTCCTTCCGCTCTTGCGAATTGCCTAAGGGCGCAGAATTAGGAAAAGACATGGAACTGAGATTCACAGGAAAGACCGTGATTGGAGACGACACCAAACCATTCAAGTATGAGGCTGCAGGAATCACCCTGCAAGGGGAAGTAGCCACAGGCATCATGCCCCTGCTCAACGAATATCCCGTGGTGGACATCCCAACCGTAGCCTCATCGGTGATAGACAAGAACCTGCGCGACAACGTGGTGGAACAGGTGAGAGCACAGGTGCAGGGATTGGGCGAGCAGGAAGCCTCCAACCGCATCTTGCGATTCATACAAAAGGGATTCCCATACGCCACCGACGATGAGCAATTCAAGCGCGAGAAGTACTTCTACTTCGAGGAGTCTCTCTACTACCCGAAAAACGACTGTGAGGATCGTGCCATCTTCTATGCTTACCTGATACACGAGATCTTGCATCTGGATGTACATCTCATCCAGTTCCCTGGCCATGAATGTACAGCCGTGGCATTCACTGACCCTGTAGAGAACGGATGCTCCTACCAATACAAGGGCAAGACCTATTATATCTGCGACCCAACTTACATCGGTGCCCGGATTGGCAAATGTATGCCTAGCTTCGCCAAGGAGTCGCCGCAGATAGAAGTGTGGTACTAGGGACCATACTATTTCTCATATTCTTGTATATGCTTGAACTCTCCCCAAGGTGAGTGGCGATAAGCCGCCATGCTGCCTTGGGGAATATAAAGCACGATATGTTCGAATGCCTCAGCATCAAACACCTGGTTCATCTTGACAGGCCAAATGGCATTGCCCAGAACTGGAGGCTTGGCACTGCGAAGGCTAATGGACTCCACCTCTGGACTCCCCTTGATGATGCCCTTCATGACATGGAAATCCGTATCGGGCAACACCAATCGCTTGAGCCTGCGATGATAGGCAAAGGCTTCCTTCTCTATCTCATCCACCTTATAGGTCATGCCCTGATAATTAACAGAGGCTGGCACCTCGATGCACGAGTCGTTGTCATTGAACGCCTTCACCGTAACCATGCCACCGCCCCAGGAGGTATACTGTAAGTTGCCCACCCTGAAGGTAGCTACGACATCATAAATGGCAGAGGGCTGACACACCTTATTATATATAGCCACTCCCGCACACCCCAAGGTCAACATCCCTAAGACGAGACTCCCTGCCAACAGGCGACGATGCAAGGAGCGAATACGCTGGCGCAAGGCACTGACATAGGGATAACGTTTGGGCAAAGGAAGAAGACAACGCTTGATAGCCAAACGATAAGAAATACCAAGATGCATCTCTTGCAAGATGACACCTAAACTATAGATATCGTTGCGCACATCAGGCGCACACCCCGCCATCTGTTCGGGAGAAATGTAGCCCGAAGTACCGGCTGGACCTTTCAGTATCGCATAGCTGTCTGTATCGGAAAGTCCAAAGTCTATCAACTTCACGACACAGCCATTGTTGGTAATCATGATGTTGGAAGGCTTCAGGTCACGATGCACAATTTGCTGGTCGTGCACAAACTCCATAACCGCCAGTAACTGATTTGCCACATGCCTACGTTCTGCCTTGGTATGAGGCTGAAGGAGCCACTCATCGAGCGTACACCCATTTATCCATTCCATGACGATGCATGGTCCGTAGCCCTCCACCTCCTCCAGGCTCTCGGCATGCACGATGCCAGGATGTTGAAGTCGAGTCAATATATCATATTCCTTACTCAGCAAGTTGGCATAGGCTGGGATATTACGCATATCAGGCCTCTGTGCCTTCAATATCCACCACTGTCCCAATCGCTTGGCACGTACCAGAATATTAAAGCCGCCAGAAGAGATCTCTTGCATCTCAGAGAAATGCTCAGAACGATCGCCAAAAGGTGTAAAAAAGAAGCCCGATTCTTGTTGCATGACTGCAAAGGTAACACTTTTAGCGCAATAACTTGCATAAAAAACAAGTTTTTTGACTGAACATGCGTGATAACTCGCTAAAAAGTAGTATCTTTGCAACCAAAATTGCAATTTTACAACATTTATAATGAAGATTCTAGTGACGGGTGCGTCGGGATTCATCGGCAGCTACATCGTGGAAGAGGCTTTGAGACAAGGCATGGAGACCTGGGCGGCAGTGCGCCCAACCAGCTCAAGAAAGTACCTGCAAGACGATCGCATCCATTTCATCAATCTCAATCTTTCCTCACAGGAAGACTTGGAGAAAGAACTCGCACAACACGAGTTCGACTATATCGTACATGCAGCTGGCTCAACAAAATGCCTGCATGCAGAGGACTTTTACAGGGTAAACACTGAGGGAACCAAACATCTAGTAGATGCCATCGTTCATCTCCAGATGCCTATCAAGCGATTTGTGTTCGTCAGCTCTCTCAGTATCTTTGGAGCCATCCGTGAGGAGCAACCTTACCAGGAAATATCCGAACACGATATCCCTAAGCCTAACACAGCATACGGCAAGAGCAAGTTGGAGACTGAGCGCTATCTCGACAGCATCGGCAACAACTTTCCTTACATCATATTGCGTCCTACCGGCGTATATGGCCCCCGAGAAAAAGATTACTTTCTCATGGCGCAGAGCATCAAACAGCATATAGACTTTGCCGTGGGATTCAAGAGACAGGATATCACCTTCGTCTATGTCCAGGATGTAGTTCAGGCGGTATTCCTCGCCCTCGACCATGGCATGAATGGTAGGAAGTATTTCCTCAGCGATGGCGAGGTGTACCAGTCATCCACCTTCAGCGACCTGATACAGAGGGAATTGGGCGACCCTTGGATGCTGCGCATCAAGGCTCCTATCTGGGTGCTGCGCATCGTTACTTTCCTGGGCGAGTATATCGGAAGGATGACCGGCAAGATGTCGGCACTCAACAATGATAAGTTTAACATCCTGAAGCAACGCAACTGGAGATGCGACATAGAGCCAGCCATGGACGAACTAGGCTATCACCCTCACTATCCGCTGGAGCGTGGCGTAAAACTAGCCATCAAGTGGTATAAGGAAAACGGATGGCTGTAAATATTTCAAGATAAATGATAAAAGATTATTTCAAGATAGACAAGAAGCCGAAGAAAGGACTCTTCGCCCTGGAATGGGTGGTGTTGGGCTATATGGCGATAACCCTCCTCACCATGCTCTTCACCTATACCAAGCTGGTAAACCCCGAAGCCATGCTCTGGGGGCGACTCAGAGTCTTGGTGATGACTGGAGCCCTTTGGGCTGTATATCGCATGTTACCTTGCCGTGTGACCAAGATGGTGAGAATCATGGCACAGATAGCCCTACTTGCCTGGTGGTACCCAGATACTTACGAGATAAACCGTATGTTTCCCAACCTCGACCACATCTTCGCAGGTTGGGAGCAAGACCTCTTCGGATGCCAACCAGCCCTACTCTTTGCCAAGGCGTTGCCGTGGGCAGTGGTGAGCGAGCTGATGTCGATGGGTTACTTCATGTATTATCCGATGATAGCCCTGGTGGTGCTCTATTATTTCTTCTGTAAATATTATGAGGCAGAAAGGGCGGCATTCGTACTGCTCACCAGCTTCTTCATCTATTACGTGGTCTTCATCTACGTACCGGTAGTGGGGCCAACGTTCTACTATGATGCAGTGGGTATGAGAGACATTGCACACGGCATATTTCCTGCCATGGGCAACTATTTCAGCACCCATACCGAGTGCCTGCCGACGCCAGGCTATACCGATGGCATCTTCTATCAACTCGTGGAGGATGCCAAGGAGGCTGGTGAGCGACCTACGGCAGCCTTCCCAAGTTCACATGTGGGAGTAAGCACCGTCTGCATGCTCCTGGCTTGGCACACGGGCAATCGCAAGCTGGTCTACACCATGTTGCCTTTCTACATCTTCCTGTGCATGGCAACGGTGTATATCCAAGCTCATTATCTCATCGATGCCCTGGCCGGCCTCGTATCAGGAGTTATTTTCTACTTCATACTGATGGCCGTGTCCCAGCGTATGATAGAACAGAAGCATTATTAACAACATATTTTATAAAAAATAGAATTCATCTAGAACAATGAAGAAACTATTTATCGAGACTTATGGCTGCCAGATGAACGTGGCAGACAGCGAAGTTGTGGCTAGCGTCATGGGTATGGCGGGCTACGAGATTTGTGAGAAGGAAGAAGAGGCTGATGCCATCTTCCTCAACACCTGCAGTATCCGTGAGAATGCGGAAAACAAGATTTACCATCGCCTCGACACCCTCCATGCCGAGCAGAAGAAGGGCAGAAAGGTTATCCTGGGCGTACTGGGATGTATGGCGGAGCGTGTGAAGGATGACCTTATCCAGAACCACTATGCCAACTTGGTTTGCGGACCAGACAGTTACCTCAACCTGCCTGATATGATAGCCCAGTGCGAGAACGGTAACAACGCCATGAACATAGAGCTATCCAAGACTGAGACTTACCGTGACATCGTGCCACAGCGCATCGGAGGAAACAGGGTAAGCGGATTCGTGAGCATCATGCGTGGTTGCAACAACTTCTGCCACTACTGCATCGTGCCTTATACCCGTGGTCGTGAACGTAGCCGTGACGCAGAGAGCATCTTGCGTGAGGTTCGTGATTTGCACGACCGTGGTTTCAAGGAGGTTACCCTCCTCGGGCAGAACGTCAACAGCTATGGTCTCTCCCCATCGGGCAAGCGTGAGGAAGGCAGCATCTCCTTTGCAGAGCTATTGAGGATGGTAGCCGAGGCTGTGCCAGATATGCGTGTGCGCTTCACCACCTCCAACCCAGAGGACATGACCGAGGACATCCTCCACGCCATCGCCGACGAGCCAAACCTCTGCAACCATATCCACTTCCCTGCACAGAGCGGAAGCAACAAGATATTGAAGCTGATGAACCGCAAGTACACCCGTGAGGAGTATCTGGAGAAGATAGATGCCATCAAGCGCATCATCCCTGGTTGCGGCATCACCACCGACATCTTCGTAGGTTATCACGACGAGACAGAGGAAGACCACCAGCAGACCCTCTCGCTCGTGAAGGAAGTAGGTTTCGACAGTGCCTTCATGTTCAAATACTCAGAGCGTCCTGGCACCTACGCAGCCAAGCACTTGCCTGACAACGTACCAGAGGAGACCAAGATAGCCCGCCTCAACGAGCTTATCAAGCTTCAGACCGAGGTGAGCGCAGAGCAAAACAAGAAGGATGAGGGCAAGATTTTCACTATTCTCATCGAGAACTTCAGCAAGCGTAGCCGTGAGCAGATGATGGGGCGTACTGAACAAAACAAGGCGGTGGTTATCGACAAGGGCAACCACCACATCGGAGAGTTTGTGAAGGTTCGCATCACAGGCTCCACTTCCGCAACACTCTTCGGAGAAGAAGTAAAGGAAGACTAATCCTTAACTAGGAAAGAATCTTCTTATCAAGAAAGAAAACAATTAATCAACCAATAAAAGACAACTATACCTACTAAAAAATAGGTAAAAGTTGTCTTTTTAGCATAGCTAAGCGAAAAAACCTCGAAATCATTTTGTAGTTTTCGCTAAAAGCACTATATTTGCACCTATGAAGGAATTCTTGCAAATTTTACGCCGATTCGTTCCCCCATACAAGAAGTATCTGGGACTATCTATTCTGTTCAATATCCTCTCAGCGATATTGAACATCTTTTCGTTTGCAGCTCTGATACCTATTCTGCAAATCCTCTTCCAGGTAGATGGTGGCATCCGTGCCAACGACTATATGCACTGGGATGGAACATTGGGAAGCATCAAGGAAGTGGCAACCAACAACTTGTATTATTACATCCAGGAGTTCATTGTGGAATATAGTGCGTCCACAGCACTTCTCGTCATCGGCTTGTTCCTAGCCTTCATGACATTCCTCAAGACAGGAGCCTACTTCTTGTCTTCGGCCACGATTATCCCTATTCGCACAGGTATCGTGCGCGACATTCGCAACCAACTCTATGAAAAGATTAATTCTCTCTCCTTGGGCTTCTTTAGCGAGGAGCGCAAGGGAGACATCATCGCTCGCATGAGCGGCGATGTACAGGAGGTGGAGAATAGCATCATGTCATCGCTCGACATGCTCTTCAAGAACCCTATCTTGATTATCGCCTACTTCACAGCCCTCATCGTCATCAGTTGGCAGCTCACCCTCTTCACTATTCTGTTTGTGCCAGGCTTCGGTTGGTTCATGGGATTCGTGGGCAAGAAGCTGAAGGCACAGAGCACTGAGGCACAGGCTCTTTGGAGCGACACGATGAGTATGGTGGAAGAAACGCTTGGCGGACTTCGCATCATCAAGGCTTTCTGTGCAGAAGGCAAGATGAACTGGCGATTCAACCAGGTAAACAGCAGTTACCGAGACAACGTCATGCGTGTGAACATTCGCCAGCAGATGGCGCACCCGATGAGCGAGTTCCTGGGAACGATACTGATTGTGGTGGTGCTGTGGTTTGGAGGCATCTTGGTGTTGGACTATGGCAGAATCGACGGTCCTACCATCATCTTCTATCTGGTGATGCTCTATAGCATCATCAACCCTCTGAAGGAATTCTCCAAGGCTAGCTACAATATCCCAAAGGGTCTTGCCTCCATGGAGCGCATCGACAAGATTCTGCAAGCAGAGGTGGAAATCACAGACAAGGAGAATCCGGAGCACATCTCCAGCTTCGAGCACCAGATAGAGTTCCGCCACGTTTCTTTCGCCTATAACGACCTCAAGAACAACGAGTTGGTTTATGTATTGAAAGACATCAATCTCGTGATTCCAAAGGGCAAGACCATCGCATTGGTGGGTCAGAGCGGTAGCGGAAAGAGCACGATGCTCGACTTGATACCTCGTTACTACGATGTACAGGAGGGCGAGGTGCTCATCGACGGCATCAACGTGAAAGACCTTGCCGTACACGACCTGCGCCAGTTGATAGGCAATGTGAACCAGGAGGCTATCCTCTTCAACGCCAGTTTCAAGGACAACATCCGTTTCGGCAAGACCGATGCCACCGACGAGGAAATAGCCGAGGCAGCGAAGATTGCCAATGCCTACGAATTCATCACCAAATCGGAGCATGGATTTGAGACAGGAATCGGCGACCGAGGCGGCAGACTCTCAGGCGGTCAGCGCCAGCGTGTCAGCATCGCCCGAGCCATCTTGAAGAATCCTCCTATCCTCATCCTCGACGAAGCTACATCCGCACTCGATACCGAGAGTGAGCGACTGGTACAAGATGCTCTGGAAAAGTTGATGAAGACTCGCACCACAGTGGCTGTGGCTCACCGCCTGAGCACCATCAAGCACGCCGACGAAATCTGCGTGCTGCACGAGGGAAGAATCGTGGAGCGTGGCACCCACGACGAGCTGATTGCCAAGGATGGATACTACAAGAAACTGCATGATATGCAGCAAGTATAAAATAAATAACAAGGATAATGACAAAGATTGTTTACGCATTCTTCTATGCAATATCATTGCTGCCATTCAGGTTGCTCTATTGCATCGCCGATTTCGAGTACTTCATGATGTATCACGTCATCAAGTACAGGAGAGGCATTGTGCGTAAGAATCTCACCACTTCTTTTCCAGAGAAATCGCTTGATGAGATTATCGACATCGAGAAGAAGTTTTATCGCTGGTTCAGCGACTACTTCTTCGAGGCGGTCAAGCTACTGAGCATCAGCGACAAGGAACTTCGCAAACGTTTCAAGGTCTATAACAGCGAGGAGGTGGAGCATTGCTTTGAGGAAGGTCAGAACGTGGCAGCCATTCTGGGACATTACTGCAACTGGGAGTGGTTGTCGTGCGTAGGCATCGAATTGCCAAAGACCCGCAAGATGGGCTTGATTTATCACCCTCTTCGCAACCACGCCTTCGACGAACTCTTCAAGCGCATCCGCTCACACGAAGAGAATGGCGTGGTGGTTCCTAAGAAAGACATCCTTCGCTATCTCGTGGACTACAAGCGCAAGGGCATCATGAGCATCTTCGGCTATATCAGCGACCAAGGTCCGAAATGGAAGAACATCCACCTTTGGTTGCCTTTCCTCAACCACACAGAAACCCCAGTGTTCACTGGTGGCGAGCGCATTATGAGAAAGATGAACGATGCCGTGTTCTATGTGGAGATGAGTCGTCCGAAGCGAGGCTACTACACTGCCACCTACAAGCTCATCACCCGAGAGCCAAACACCCTGCCAGAACACGAGATTACCCGCCGTTTCTTCCAGATGCTCGAAGAGACCATCCGCAAGAATCCTCCTTATTACCTCTGGACACACAACCGATGGAAGAGAACCAAGGAGGAGTTTGACAAGCGATATGAAATCAAGAATGGCAAGGTTGTGCCAAAGGAATAAAAGAACATGCAGCCAAGCGGAGGTTTGCCACACGAGACACTATGGCATATCCACATAACTTTTCCATGCAAGTTTAGTCGCAATTGCGACTAAACTTGCAGTACAACAGAAAGTTTCTCTTAATCTTTTAAACAAGCTAGCGGTAAAACGATTACTCCATCAGGACGTTTATATGCCATTTCTCCACCAGTCATAACAATAAGCAAGTCTGGTTCTCGAAGAGGTACTTGCTTCTCAGTCTGATTACGTTCTTGTATCAATCGCTTGATTTCCAGCAAGTGCTTTGAACCATCTTCGATTTCTCGACTACCTAACTTACATTCAATTAAGGCATAGCGCCCATCAGATAGATGGAGAACCAAGTCAGCTTCCAAGCCATATCTATCTCGATAATAAGACAAATGTCCTCCATGTGAGGCAGAATAGGCCCTAAGATCACGTGCGCACATTTGTTCAAAAATGAACCCAAAGGTTTTAAGTTGTGTCTTAAGAATATCTGGAGAAAGTTCTAGTGAAGCAACAGCAATAGAAGGGTCACAAAAGGCTCGCTTAGGCCGACTTTGTATAGTAGACTTACTTCTTATTGCTGGACACCACGCATCTATATCTTTGATTACGAATAGTTTTTCCAAGGCCTCTACATAACTTTCGTATGTTGGTCGCGTACATTCTATATTATCCGCAGCTGTCACATCGGCCAATATAGACGTTGTCTTAGCAAGAGTAGAGATATTTCTCGCATACGATTTTAATATCATATTTGCAAGTTTGGGGTTTCTCTTAACTCCATCAATACGTGAAATATCATTTTTATAAACAGACTTTACATATTCTTTGGCAACAAGAAGTTTTGCCTTATCACTTTTGAGATTTAAAGTCGCTGGCCATCCACCCCTACAAGCTGCAAATATGATATCCTTTACATTTAAGTCTGATTTGGCAAAGAAATCCTGATCAGGATTGTCAAACAAATCCATCAATGATACGGTTCCATTCGATTCTCCATATTCCCAAAGACTCATAGGAAGCATCTCCAAACGAGAAATTCTACCAGTGCCACTATGATGAATTTTTGAATTATCGACCGCATTGGAGCCTGTCAGTATGAACTGTCCTGGTAATCCACGCTCATCAACTTTTGTACGTATGGCATCCCACAGCACAGGAGCATCTTGCCATTCGTCTATCAACCTAGGAACTTCTCCCTCCAACAAATAAGAAGGCCGTGCCATCGCCGTTGCAAGATATTCTTCTCGATGATTTGTATCTTGCAAACTGATGACACTACCTGCGACCTGTTTAGCTGTCGTCGTTTTACCACACCATTTTGGCCCCTCTATCAATACGGCTCCCATTGCTTCAAGATGCTCTTTAAGCTGGGCATCAAAAACTCTTTTTAAATATGCCATAAACTTCTATTTTTTGCCATTAAACCTTTTCGGGTGCAAAAATACTAAAAAACAGCGAATTAGACAAATTATTTTCATTTTTTGTTGTATTTCATTTTATTTTTTTGAGGTTATTTGTTTTTAGTTTTTGAGGCATTCTACTCTGTATTTTTGAGGCGACAAGGGGCAGACAAGAAATCACCGCAATTGTTAGTTGTAAAACGCCTCAATTATTAGTGTTAAAATACCACAATAATTAATTGCTTCTTTGCAAGAATAAAAAAAAACATCTATCTTTGCACCATATTTAGTATAGTAATTATGAGTTATTTACATAGAATTGCAGATACTCAACTCGCTGAATATTATATGAAAAGGATGGAAGAAATATAGAAGAATAATGAGAAGAATCAAGATAAATCCAAAATACGAGCAGATGAGAATATTCA
>CAVCRI010000020.1:0-16688 GCA_963604545.1 Lachnospiraceae bacterium
ATGGCATCAATGAAATAATGCATCGGATTGACGTATGTGGTGAGGTAAGCCCAATGAGGCATGGAACGAACTGGCGTGAAGAGACCGCTGAGCAACATCAGGCAAACCACGACAAACCACATCACGAAGACTGCTTGCTGCATCGTCTCGCTATAATTGGAGATGGCCAACCCCAAGCCACTAAAGACAAGAGACAGCAGTATTGCAAGCAAATAGACCAAGCCCAAGTTGCCAGCAGAAGTTATTCCATACACCGCCCATGCCAAAACAAAACAGATGGTCATGACCACCAAGGCTATCAACCAATAAGGAATGAGCTTGGCCAGGATGAAATCCACCTTGCTCACAGGCGTCACGTTGATAGCCTCGATGGTGCCATTCTCCTTCTCGCCCACGATGTTGAGAGCAGGCAAGAAGCCACACATCAGCATGATGAGGATGGCCATCAGGGACGGAATCATGAAGAGCTTATAGTTCAAGTGCTTGTTATAGAGATATAAGGTGGAAATAGTTTTAGAAGCAGTGGATTGCATCTGAACCGTATTCGGATTATTTTCTGCCAAATGTTGCGAAACGATGCTGTTCATGTACTGCGTCCCCATCATTCCCTTGGTTCCGTTCACGGCATTGGCTGCCACAAGTATCTGCGGATGCTCCCCGCGTCTTGTGTCTCGCTCGAAATGCTGCGGAATCTCCACGATGACGTCCGCCTCCGAACGCTCCACATCCGCCAAGGCTGCCCGATAACCTTCCTTCTGCCCATGAAAGATGAAGTAATCGCTCGCCTCGATGCGATGCACCAGTCGGGCAGACAACGTGCTATGGTCGTGATCAACTACATCCACCACGATATTCTTGATTTCCATATTCATCACCCAAGGCATCACGCACATAATCAGAATCGGAAAGATGAAGATGAGGCGTGGCAGGAATGGGTTGCGACGAATCTGCAGGAATTCCTTTCTTATCAAATATTTTAATATCATACGCTTATTATAGTTAGGAGTTAAAAGTTAGGAGTTTTTCATTTCTATTCCTATTACTCCAATCGCTTGTTAAACTTCAATAGGGCAGCCGTGAGCAGCACGAATGCCATGATGCACAGCACCATCACCTCATGTGCCACCTTGTCGATACTCACACCCATGATCATCAGTTTACGCATGGCTGCGATGTAATATCTCGGAGGCAAGATGGCGGAGACGCATTGCAAAATCTTAGGCATACTCTCCACTGGAAACATCATACCACTGAGCAAGACGCAAGGCATGATGAGCATCATCGCAGAGGCAAGCAGAGCCACGAGCTGCGTCTTTGCCACGGTGCTGATGAGCAGACCGAGCGACAACGCCACAATGATGTAAATGCCCGAAACCGCCACTATCCAAAAGACACTACCTGCCAATGGCACCAAGAGCACATACTTGGAAATCAGCAGAATGGCAGTCAAGATGACGAAAGCCAGCATCAAATATGGCACTGCCTTGGCGATGATGATCATCAGGGGGCGAACTGGACTTACCAAGAGCACCTCCATCGTGCCTCGTTCCTTCTCCCTCACGATGCTGATGCTCGTCATCATGGCACAAATCAGCATCAAGAGCATTCCCATGATGCCCGGCACGAAGTTGTAGCAACTGCGCATCTGAGGGTTATAGAGTAGCTTGTTGCTTATCGGCAGTTTATTGCTCATCGTTGTTCTTGATTGCCCACTCGACAATATCTGCGTGGCATAGTTGGCGTACATCTGAGCCATATTGGGGTCTGCACCATCGGTAATAACTTGAATGCCAGAATGCTTGGAGGCGAAGTCTTGCCCAAACACGATGGCAAGGTCTGCCTTCTGATGGCGAATGAGTAGCTCAGCCTCGGTAGGCGTGTTCACCTTATACACGATGTTGAAATATTCGTTGGCACCAAGAGCCTCCACCTTCTTCTGCGTCTCATGATCCACCGACGAAAGGACAACGACGGTGCGCACGTTCCTCACGTCGGTGGAGATAGCAAAACCGAAGAGTAGCATCATCACCACAGGCATTCCGAAGAGAATGAGCATCGTGCGCTTGTCTCTGAGAATGTGGCGGGTCTCCTTGATTACGAAAGATATAAATTGCTTCATATAAAATTCAAAAAGGTAAAAAGATTCTCCTTATTGTCTTGTTGATTGTCTTGCTAAATAAGTGAAAACATGGTCCATGTCGGGCTGGTTCAACTCTCGTTTCAGTTCCTCGGGCGTTCCCATCGCCTTGATTTTGCCATCCACCATGATGGAGATGCGGTCGCAATACTCTGCCTCATCCATGTAGTGGGTGGTCACGAAGATGGTAATGCCCCGATCGGAAGCCTCGTAGATGAGTTCCCAGAACTGGCGACGAGTGGCAGGATCCACACCGCCCGTAGGCTCATCGAGGAAGACTATTTCGGGCTCATGGAAGATGCTGACAGAAAAAGCCAACTTCTGTTTCCATCCCAAAGGAAGGCTTGCTACGATGTCATTGCCATGCTCAGTGAAATGAAGCTTGTCAAGCAGTTCATCGGTCTTGCGCTTGATGTCCCGGTCTTTCATTCCATAGATGCCTGCAAAGAGGCGGATGTTTTCCCTGACGGTCAAGTCCTCATAGAGCGAGAACTTCTGGCTCATGTAACCAATGTGCTTCTTGATTTTCTCATATTCCGTCACAATGTCACAACCTGCCACCTTTCCACTTCCGCTCGTAGGTTGATTGAGACCAGTGAGGATGTGCATGGCGGTGGTCTTGCCAGCCCCATTCGCACCTAGGAATCCGAAGATCTCGCCCTTCCACACGGAGAAGGAAATATCATCGACAGCATGGAAGGAGCCGAAGGCTTTGACCAAATGGGAGACTTCGATGGTTTTTTCATCCGAAGAAGATTGCCGTAAGCTTGTTTGCTCTGCGGATTGCAAATCCGCAGAAGCCTTAGCAGCCCCTACGCAAACTTTCGAGAATCTAATATCCTCGGTTTCCTCAGAAGCCTTTTTTCGTTGTATTCCTGGTGGATTGAAGACATCCTTGAATCTCTCCAAGATTTCATCAGGCTTTCCGATGCCCTTTACCTCCCCTTCTTGCAGGAAGGCGATGCGGTCGCAACGGCGCACCTCATCGAGATAAGGCGTAGCCACCACGATGGTCATTCCTTGCTTTTTCAACGTGGCAAGCATCTCCCAGAACTCCTTGCGGCTCACGGGGTCAACGCCTGTGGTAGGCTCATCGAGCAAGAGGATGCTTGGCTGATGAACCAAAGCACAAGAAAGGGCGAGTTTCTGCTTCATTCCTCCAGACAAGGCTCCAGCCTTTCGCTTGCGAAATGGTTCTATCTGTGAATAGATGGCCTTGATGTGGTCGTATTCCGCCTTGACTGTCGTCCCGAAGAGGGTGGCAAAAAACTCCAAGTTCTCCTCCACCGAGAGGTCTTGATAAAGGGAGAACTTGCCAGGCATGTAGCCCACTCGCTTTCTGATTTCCTTCATCCCCTTCACGACATCAAAGCCATCGACCGTTGCCGTACCAGCAGATGGGTTCGAGGTTGAGCCATCTGCCTTTACCTCATCAGGCAGAATGAGCGTGGCGAGAATGTGGAAGAGTGTAGTCTTGCCAGCACCATCCGGTCCGATGAGACCGAATATCTCACCCTCCTCCACAGAGAAGCTGACGTGGCTCAGCGCCTTCACCTTGCCGTATCGCTTGGAAATATCTTCCACTTCTATCATAGTTTCACCTCCCCATACATTCCTATCTTTAAATAGCCATCATTCTTCACGGCTATCTTGATGGCATAGACGAGGTCGGCACGCTCATCGTCCGTGAGAATGGTCTTGGGCGTGAACTCCGACTTAGCCGAAATCCAAGTCACCTTGCCTGAGTATTCTTTCTTCTCACCATTGCCATAATCGGCGAAAACTTTTACCGTCTGGCCTATCTTCACGCTTTTGAGCTGAGAAGAGGTGATGTAGGCACGAAGATACATGTTGCCGATGTCGGCTACCTTGAAGAGCGGCTTGCCGACGGATGCGAACTCGCCTCGCTCAGCATACTTTTCAAGTACCGTTCCCGAAATAGGCGAAAATATGTGGCACTTTTTCAGTTGGTCAGCAACCAGAAGTTTCTGCACATCCGTTGTTCCCATCTGGGCATTGAGACTGTTGGTGGAAGTGTTGAGCGAAGACAACTGCGCCTCCAACTGGCGTTCCAACACCTGTACTTGACTACGTGCATCATCGAGGTTCTTACGATTAGCCGCCCCATCCTTCACCAATCCAGCAAAGCGTTCATACTCCTCACGAGCTTTTGCCAACTGCTGTCTGGTCGCTGCCACCTGCTTGCTCATGTCTGGTCGCTGGGAAGCATAGACCAACTTGGTGGCACCTATCTGTCGAGCCTTCAAGTAAAGCTGTACGGTGTCTATCAAGCCCACCTGCTTGCCCTCGTTGATGTTGTCGCCCTCATTGACGTCAAAGCTCAAAAGCGCACCATTCTGCTCTGCCGAAACAGTCACCTCTGTTGCCTCAAACGTACCCGTTGCGTCATATTCCTTCTCATCACTGCCACATGATGCCAAGCCAAAGGCGGCAATGAGCATCAAGCCTAAAATATAAAAAGTATTCTGTCTCATATTGTCTTTAAATCAGTTGTTGTTGATGTTCTTTAGTTTATAGATTTCCTGCAAGAGTTGAATCTCGTGCATTGCCTTCTGCGCCCTAGCCAGATTGACGGCGTTGATGTCTCTTACCAACTCATTCACGCTCTCCGTACCAAGCTGCACCTTTCTGTCGCTCTTGTTTCGAATACTCTCACGCAACCTGACGATTTCCTCATCCTGCGCTATCTGTTTGCGAAGCGAGGCGATGGCTCCATTCTCCTGCTCATTCTGCAAGCGATTGTTAAATAAGAACACCTCACGTTGAGCTTCGTTCATCTGTCGTTGCACCTCCAGTTTCTTGATGTCGTTCTTGCGAGTATAGAGCGCACCGATGTTCCAGGAGAGTGAAACGCCACCAGCCAAGATGCCATTGTTCACCATGTCCGACACCTTGCTGTGCAACAATCCCATACCGAAGAGCGAGACCGTAGGGCGAAGACGAGTGTCGAGTTGCTTGCGCTGGGCATCGAGCAAGAGATTCTGTGAGGTGTAAAAGTGGAGTTCTGGACGGTTCTCGCATGCTCCAGAGCCTATCTGCAAGCTAGGCTTTTCGAGAATCTCTGATTCCTGCAAGTCCCTTCCTGTGAATACTTCAAGCATCTTGAGATAAGCCCGTCGGGAAGCAACGAAAGCATCTTTCTGTTGATTCAGTTTCAAACCTTCCACGAGGATTGCATCAAGGTCACTCTGATTAGCAATTCCTCCTTTCATCATACTTCTAATGTTCTTTTCGCTCGCCGAAAAATCCTTCTGATGCAATTCGTTTTGCAAGATTTGTTCATCCAACAGAAGAACACCAAAATAAATCTGCTGCACTCGTTCGTTAATACCATACATCGACACATTTAGCTGATGTTTCTGCACCTCCGACTGAGCCGAAGCCACATCTTTCTGAGCCGCAATCTGCCCGCCGTCGTACACGTTCTGCCGAACCATGACCGAAGCATTCGCCATGTAGTTTTTCATGTCGATGCCCATACGAGCCATCTGCTCGTTGCTCTTGATGATGTCGGTAAAGGCGTATGCACCTGCTGATGCACTCACCTGCGGCAACCATTCCTTGGCAGCATTCTCCAGGGTGAAGTCGCGAGTCTGCTCTATCAGTTGGTATTGCTTGATGGCAGGATAGTTGTCGTGTGCCATCTGCAAGCATTCCTTCAAGGTGATGGCTTGGGTGGAAAGAGAAGCCGAGAGAGCCATCGCCAGTAATAATCTTTTGTTCATTGTCTTGACATTGTTTTTTGTTTTGCTTTTGCTAAGGGTATCATCCCTTTGCGAGCTACTTATTATTTTCTTCTGCAAAGGTAAGGGGAAAATTCCAATCCATCGTTATCCTTAGGAATAAAGAAATGTCCTTTTTGTACGATTTCTTATAAAAAGGAGCAATAATACAAGAAATATCATTATCTTTGCATCCGAAATCATACAAAAAGAACATTTAAGCGTACAAATATGAAACAGCCTCAGCGCCTCACATTGGAGTGCATGTATTCCAAGCTTCTCTCTGCCGACATGCAGCCCGACAAGTATTACTTCAAGGATGGGTTTGCCATTGTCATAGACATCAATCGCTTCCTGAAGCCATTCATCAACCTGAAAGGTAGCCCCTACCTCTTGGAAGACTACCGCATGGGCATTGTGAAGCGTGGCTACATGCACGGCATCATCAATCTACAGGAATACAAGATAGAGGCTGGCTCACTCATATTCATCACCCCTGGCACCATCGTCGAGCCAATCGACATGAGTGAGGATTTCCAGATAATGGGCATCGGAGTACCTGCAGACATGTTTCACGTAGCCCACAACGGACAGCTGCCAGAGCTCTTCAATGGTCAGATGAAGCACGGCATCCAAAGGGTAAATGAGAATGCCTTCCAGCTACTCAACCACATGTTTCTCTTGCTCTGGGAGATTGCCACCTCGCAGGATTCTGAGGAAACACAGCAAGTTGGCACAAGCCAAAAGACAACGCAGCAAGTGCTCAACCACATGCTCTGCACCATCACCTCTTATTATAACACACTCTTCGACCGTCCGCAGTCCTCCTCATCGGCTCATCGCTCTGCCAACGACATCTTCGACCGCTTCATCTACCTCGTCAACTCCCATTGCAAGGAGCAACGCCAACTCGCCTTCTACGCCAAGAAAATTTGCATCACCGAGCGATACCTGGGCACCGTGATTCGACAAGTCAGCGGCATCACGGCGAAGGAGTGGATAGACCGTGCCGTGATAACCGCCGCCAAAGTGATGCTGCGCCACAGCAACCTACAGATAGCCGAGATTACCGAGCGTCTCCACTTCTCCAACCCCAGCTTCTTCTGTAAGTATTTCAAGCGATTGGAGGGCTGCACGCCACAGGAATATCGCTTAGAAGATATGTAATTGTTCTTGAACCTAAAAGTACCCTAAGATGCACCCAAACCGCCATCCTCGTCCAGACTTCGGAAAACCAAATCGTCCAGAAAGGCCTGACTTTGGCAAGCCTGACAAGCACCAAAAGGACTGGAAACGAGACAAAAAGCACGACAAGAAACACGATAAGGACTGGAAGAGAGGCAAACGTGAGTTCCACCACTAATGATGAATTTCCTCCGCAGCCATCCCTAGAGCCTCCTCGGTTTCTTCTGGTAAGCGATAAGGTTTTACTTTAGGTTTCTCCCTATCCTTCAAGATGGGTGCCATATTGTCTGCCGCCCATCCTATCAGATTGTCCATGATAGGAATTAGGGAGAGAGAACGGTCGGTAAGGGAATACTCCACCCTTGGCGGAACCTCGGCATAAACCTTGCGATTCACATAACCATCCACCTCCAATGTTCGCAAAGTGCTGGTTAGCATTTTTTGCGAAATGTCGGGGATGAGCTTGCGCAGGGCATTGAAGCGAACAGGTTCTTCTCGATGTGTATTCAAGGTGTATATGACAAGCATCGACCACTTGTCACAAATGCGAGCCAAGACATTACGTATCGGGCAATCTTGGAATATCTTTTCTTTTATCATACTAGCCATTTTCTAATGCCTTTCCTTTAATATTGAGTTTTACTTAAAATCCTTTATATTCTATAATAGGCTACAAAAGTAACTAACTCACCCGACTTCTCCAAACTTACGAAGTTAATGTTAGTTAATGATGACTTTCTACATCTCCCTATCCATCCTATTAGTTACCTCCGAGTAACTATCTCACCCTTTTGTGCCTTCTTGTGTGAACGAAAGATTTGTCGTACCTTTGCACTCGGAAATGCGAGAGGAAATATCAGGATTACCATTCCTTCCGCTTTCCATATTAGAATCAATAACAACTTTAAAATAGCAAACAAGATGAAAGAAACAAAGACTATCGCAAAGGCTGCGAACTTTACAGCCACAGATTTTGGCAAACTGAGTGAAATCAAGGATTACGTGCTCCAGCTTGCACCAGAGGTTCAGATTCCTGGCAAGGTATTCGGAGGTCAGAGTATAGAAGCCACTGGCGCAGAGTTCTCATTCCAAAGCTTCGCCCCGGGGCAGGAGACAGGTTTTCTCCACACCCACAAGAACCATGAGGAATTGTATTTCTTCTTGGCTGGCAAGGGTGAGTTCCAAGTAGATGGCGAGGTATTCCCTATTCAGGAAGGAAGTGTTGTAAGAGTAGCCCCTGCTGGTCGTCGCAGCATCCGCAACAATGGCACAGAGGCACTCTTGATGCTCTGCGTGCAGTATCGTGGTGCAACCTTCACCGCTGAAGACGCTACAGATGGTGTCATTCTGAACGATAAAGTAGAATGGTAAGCATTCTATAAAAAGTAAAAATGATAAAAGATAAAAAGGTAAAAAAGGATAAAGGGCTCTACTATCGAGAGTCTTTACTTTTTTACCTTTTTATTTATTTCATTCGAGAATTTAGTTTTATCTCATTCACTAAACAGCTCTTCCCTCGTTATCGCCGTGCTCCACAAGCCCACCTTTTCCTCTTCCTCATGGCGGTTGATGCCCGCATAGGTGAGGCTGCTGTCCTCATATCGCTTAAACTTGAAGACGGCATCGTTCATCAATGCCTCATTGAATACGCCGAGGGTCACCAATAGCTCAAAGTCTTTCTTGCTCAATCCAGTGACCTTGGCAAACAAACCAGGTTCCAACTGCATGATGACATCCCGAAGACTGCGCTCACGATAGTCTGTGAGATACATGAAAATTGGGATGCGAGTGGCAAACTTAATCAGCTTCTCCTGTATCATCTTGCGCTTGCTCTTGATTTCCTTCTCCTCGTCGGTGAGTTCCTTCTTCTCCTTCTTCGAGAGTTCATCGCCACTTTCCGCCGCCTCTTTTTTGGTTTTCTTGATGTGGTCGGTCTTGTTGATGATGGTCTGGATGTCCTCGTTCAGGCTTCTGAATCCCTCGATACTCATGAGGGCATTCATCGCTTGCTCATTGTTCAAGAGCTTTTCCAAGATGCCGTTCGTCACATTCACCAACGTGGCACTCTCCCACCTGCGAGCCAGGAGCGTGGCAGAGGTGTTGCTCGTAGCCATGTCGAGCACCTCGCCTGCATTCAGCATCTTCATCGAACCGTCCTGATAACAGAGCACAGGCAGGAAGTGGAGCAAATCATCCACTTTCTCCTCGGGAGTCTTGTGCTCATCCACATTCAGCTGGCTGCTGTACTCCGCCAGCTTTCTCAAAGCTCGATTAGGCGAGAAATCGAAGACGTAACATTCTCGTTTCAGGATCTCCACTTGGTTGGGATGCAAACCGTCACGATTGGCGATGGTCCAAGGCGACTGCACACGGAAGGCAGCCTGGAAGTAGGTCTCAGGGCTGGAAGTATCTCGCAACATAAAGATGCCTGTCCACGGCTTCACGGTTACGCCCGTGGTGAGTTTGCCACAAGAGAGCGTGATGGTCTTGCAATGCAAGGGGTCGGGATGCTGCATCGCTTGCTCTACGGGAAGGAGCGCATCAAGTCCGATGCCAGCCTTGGTTCCTGCGCACACGATGACCTGATAGTCTTGGTAGAACGTGTTTTGCGGTTCGCTGAGCAAGTTTCTCATCGCATAGCAAGCCGCCACATTCGGCAGGAACCACAACGTATGAGCCAACACCCCATAAAGCCTGGAATCGAAGAAAGGCAACGGTGGCTTGCGGTTGTTTTGCTTCAGATTATCAATAGAGGAAGGCAGATAGTTGCCACGCAGAAGGTCGAGCCACTTCTGCACATCATCATGATAGCGGAAGCTGGCATCATCGCCCTCGCCGTCTGCCAGGAAGAACGTGTTCAGGTCGAACTCATCAAACTCCCCATCGCTCGCCACGCTGGCTATGGCTGGCGGCAACTGATAGGTCATCAGCACCATACGAGGAAGAGAGGCGTAGGGATTGGAAGCCGCCATCGGCTGTTTATCCGAAGGATGTTCTTTCTCCCAATTCTCCTTGGCTCGCTGCTCATCGGAATAAGTCCAGTTGTAGATTTCATCCTCGATGAAGTCACCAGAGGCTAGGGCACGGAATGGAGTACCTGATAGATAGAGGTAATGGTGAGCCGTGATTGGCATCAAGTCCTCATCGAAATACTCTGGATTCTCATTTTCCAAGAGTAAGTCACGAGAACCAATCAGCTCTTGCGCTTCCTCGCGCCAAGCACCGAAGTGGTATTCGTCAAGCACCACGCAATCCCAGTTGAAGGCTCTCGTCCACTCATGCTTTGCCTTGATGCCACCACTCTTGCTTTTGCCCAGGAAATCTTGGAAGGAACCAAAGCAAACGAAAGGTCGGCTGGTGTCGATGTCGGCATCGGTCTGCGTCTTGCTGTTGATGAATTGCCAACCCTCGAAATCTTGATGGCGCATCAGGTCTTCCTCCCAAGCCTGAGCCACGGCTGGCTTGAAGGTGAGCACGAGCAGGCGACGCCACTTCATGCGAAGAGCCAACTGGTAAGTGGTAAAGGTCTTGCCAAATCGCATCTTGCAGTTCCATAGGAAGTGAGGGGTATGGTCTTTCTCCTGGGAATATCGTTCAAAGTAAGCGGTGGTCTTGTTGACGGCATCCTGCTGTTCGGGGCGCATCGGGAATGTCTCGGTTCGGTCGTAGAGGGTGTCCTTTCTGTCTCTTACCGCCATCCAAGCCTTTCTTACTTCTCCCACCTCGCAACGATGCCATTCGCCCTCTATCTGTGGGCAACCTTTGCGGACAAGCATTCGCTGCACATCCTTGTCGGTAAAGACCGTGCCATCCTGTCGCATCGCCGACTCCTCGAAGACGATGCGGATAGGGTCGCCACCTGGCTTTACGATGTTGTGTTGCTGGTGAATGCGTGTGATGGTATCTTGGGTGGTGTAGCCCACCTTGAGCAATCCTTTCAAATGGGGATTGTACAAATCTTGGTAAGCATAGATTTTAGGTTGCGATTCCGATTTCTCGGGAAATAATCTTTGCGTCATAATCGTTTATGGTTTTATGGCGCTGCTTTGATATTTCGGGAGAAAAAACTAATCTGACTTTATTTCCATTCAGCTATCATTTTACGCATTTCCTCTTCAAATTCCTCTATAGGGCGACCATAGTTAGGGTCGTCCAACTTATCAAGAAGGCTTTCACAATGAGCCATTACTTGCTCCAAAGAGCGACCAGCAGGATAGTCTTTCTTCTTCATTTTATGCTCAATTAAACGTTTTCAAACTCATAGAATCTTCCTTTCAGATTCATTGTACTTCTTCTCATATTCCACAAATCATGAAGATAAACGGTATTTTCTGCTTCACTATAATGGTATATGATTTTGAAATTATTCATTAACCTTGCTCCACGAAATAGAACGCCAACTCCACGAAGTTCTCTTACAGGAGGATAAGACTCTGGGAATTTCATCAAATCATTGATTATCTTCTCATAACTTTCTTGCCAATGAGCAGCAGTTTTCCGTCCATACTCATTGTAAGCAAAATCCAAACAATTATCGAGTTCTTCCTCAAACAGTTTTTCTACAATTATCTTAACCATGGATGCTTTTGATGTAAACGTTCATTTACTTCTTCCCAAGTAGACCATCTAGAAGCATCCTTGCGAAGTTCTTCAAATTGAGCACAATGTTCCTGAACTTGCTGCAAGGAACGACCTAATGGATAAGAGTCCGTATTGTAAGCCTCATCGTCCTCTTCCATTTCATTCTCATCCCAATACATGTCATGAGTTGAAACTGTTGATTCTGCTACAGCAGCATCACGATAAGCAGCGACTGGCTCATTCACCATATCGCCAGAGAGCTTAGCCTCGTCTATCTGATATTTATTTTCTTTCATAATCTTGCAAATTAATGTTCATTATCTTACGATGTCTCGCTAGATTGCTGCAAAAATACGAAAAAATATCATAGCTTGCAAGCTTTTCTACCCCAAAATATCAAAGAACGCTGAAATTTAACTATTTATCTTAATTTCTCTCCTTATTCCATCGGTCGAATCATCGACTCGATAAAGGCGATTTCCTCCGCAGAGAGATTGTATTTCTTGTAAAGCATCTCGTCTGTCCATGGGTGGGAGAAGTCTTGGAGAGGGACGAAGGTATAACTTGCCTTAGAAATGTTTTGGGTATTCTTCACCAATGACATCATAAACCTAAAGAACCTCGTCTTGATATAAGAGACAAGATTTTCAGCTTCGCCTCTCGTTTCCACATCCTTGACAACCAAATATGTTTCTGTGCAAACGGAGTTTGGCTCAGAAATAATTGGTTGGCTAACAATAGAATGAGGATACTCGTCACCACCAGGGCTTGCCTTTGAGACTAAGACCTTGTAACGCTCTATCAAATCAGAGTTCTTCACAATAATTTTCTTCGCCACGTAACCATTATCACCAAATCTATAAAGCTTTATTGGATGTAGCTCCGTTTTTATTTGAGAAAAATCACTAAAATTAGAACGCATTCCAAAAGGCTTACTAGAACTAACATAATTTCCCAAAGATGTTTCTTGATAGCGCAATACCTTTTTCATGATGCTTATAGACTGATTATACCTTATCAAAAGTGGAATATCCCCTTCTTTCAAAGGTCTCTTCATTTCTATACTGTCACCTTTCACATGATTGATAATAGTACAATCCCCAGTATACAAACTATCCCACAAGAAATAACAAACTCCTCCTCGAATATTCAAGCCAGGGAAACAATCATCTGTTTCTGGGAAGTCATGGATAATCTTCATTCGTTTATCCGTTATCATACTGTCACGGAAATCATCCAATCCTCTTCCTCCTGTGTACCAACGAGCAGGGATAATCATTATCAAATAATGAGGATTTAGTTGTTTTGCTTTTTGCACAAACTTATCATATAAAGGAATGGCAGCAGAATCTCTTCCTCCTCCATCACTCAATTGATACGGTGGATTACCAATAATTACATCGAATTTCATATTATTGAATAGTTCTTTTGGATTGTCTGTATGAATGAATTGATAGGCGTGGCTTTCTCGGTCGTCGCCACGCTCGTAAACTTCTCGGCTAGCACCACAGTAGATGCACTTGCCAGCATCATTCCATGTATGTTTCATCTCATGGAAAGCCACATTGCCCTCACTAGTCTCAAAATGACTGATGCAGTAAGGACTGCTGGCATCCTTGGTGCAATAGAGCGAGCGACGGCTCACAAGGGCTGTCAACTCCGTGATTGCCATTCCATATACCTGATAGTGAAGGATGTGGTCGAGACGCTCTTGCATGTCGGGAATCTCCTGGGCGAGACCTGCAAGCAAACGCTTGGTTATCTCTCGAAGAAAGACTCCGCTCTTCGAAAATGGGTCGAGAAACTTGGCTCGGCTGTTGCTCCAAATCTCCTTTGGCAACAGGTCGAGCATACGGTTGGCTACCTCTGGAGGCGTAAACACCTCGTCATTGCTCAGGTTGGCTAGGCAACTGAGCACATCGGGATTATAGTTGATCATGGTCGGGAAGATGAAGATAATGAATTAGCGGATATTCACGTATCGGGTCGTGTACAAAGGTTGGCTCGCCCGTATCGGCAAAGAGCAGTCCCTCCTCGTTAGCCTTCGGCTTGTCGTATTCCACGTTCTTGAGCAAGTCGTCAAGACGGAAGTCACGACGCTTCACCTTTCCACCGCCCACGAATCCCCATTCGCAAAACACGATAGGTTCTCCGTCGGCAGTCTCCATGGTGAGCGCATCGCCACAAAGGATATTCTTGGCATAGAGAAACTGGATGCAATGCTCATACTCGGCACTGCATCGCTGATGAAACACACGCTGATAACGCTCCATGAAATCATCATAGAGCCTCTTGCGACAGGCGCTCACATTGTCGGCGAGCAACTCCACGCCATACATCGATGAAATGGCGAGGGCGGCATAGAGTTCGTAATCATACCGACTCTTGCCATACTGACGCTCCACCACATCGAGCTTGCGACGCTGTATCTCGATGAGGAAATTGCCATTGCCACAGGCTGGCTCTAGGAATCGGGAGTCTATTCGCTCCGTCTCTTCCTTCACCAGGTCGAGCATGGCATTCACCTCACGCTTGGCAGTATAGACTTCCCCATGCTCTGCCACACGCTCACGCGACACCACCTGTCTCTCCTCAGAATCTTTATTGTTTGTCATGTTTGGTCGAACATTTAAAATCTAACAGTAAAAGATACGCTGCTATAAGAAGACAGTCATCATAAAAATAGTAAGGTGGAATGAAATAAAAAGGCGCACCCAATCCTTTTCATTCCTACATCAGGGCTGTCCGACCAAAGATTACCCACAACTGAAATGAAAGGAAGGGGTACGCCTATGGCTAGGCGCATCCACATCCTCAGAAGTTCAGTTGTTTTTGTCTGGTCGGACTTATTTGATGTAGAACTTCATCGAACTAGATACGAAATCTATTCAATCCACGAAAATCACTTGCCAGCCTCATCTTCCCCGAAGGCTCGAAAAGGCTTGCGTATGCAAAAGTACAAAAAAGAAATGATACGGCAAAGAGAAACGCTACATTTATTTTTATTTCTTTTTTCAAAACCCCTTCAGTTTTTCATTTAACTTTCTTAATTTCAATCACTTCCACTGAAGGGGCTACAAAGCAAGAATCGGGAAAGACTTCGTTCTGAAACACAAATCCGCAATAATGCAGCAAACAGACACATTGATACAACAATCCAAGGTCAATAATGTTAGAAACAACATCTTATGGTGCAAAGAACCAAGTATTACGATGTAAAGAATCAAGTCTTATGATGTAAGAACTGCCTTCTATCGTTTGTTTGGCGACCGCCATAAACGTTTATGACGACCGCCAAAAAGGTTTACGACAATCGCCCGAAAGGTTTATGGCGACTGCCAAAAAGGTTTATGGCAATTATCAAAAACCAAAAAGAAGCTTTTTCTGACACAAAGATAAGTAATCTCTGACACGAAAGGAAGTACATCCTGTACTAAAAAGCAATAGGGGGATTGAGGCCTTACTGCTCCTTATACAAAAAGAGAACAACATATAAGGAACGACATTACGCAAAAAGCCCCTTCAGTATAACTAGCAATGCAACAAGCAGTTAGCTAAAATACTGAAGGGGTTTTCAACTTTTATTTTAAAAACTCACAAGATGTTTTTCTTCATCATTTACCTCCAAGCTCCAAACCTTGCGCTAGGCAATGGGGCGATGAAATAATAGTTCTGGTCGTTGGCAGAATCGAGGAAGTTGACCTTCTTCATGCCGAAGAAAGGCAAACCATTCGGGAAGAGGCGAGCGAAATCGGTGACACCTCCCGAAAGGGCTGGACTGTCTGCCTGATAATTGAAATCCCAACTCTTGTCGAAAGCAAGCGGAGCACCCTGCTCTACCTCATCTACCTCACAGTTGATATTCATCTTATCGCTCTGACGGAAACTCTTGAAGAGAGGATTCAGCTGCCCTGCCACATTGCTCTTGATGTCATCATCGTTCCAGATGCCCAGGCTTGCATCCTTTGCCATCTGCTTAACGCCTGTCTCTGTAGAGGCAAAGTAATAGTTAGGAACAACACGAGAGTTAGCCAAGTCAGCGCCATCCTGCTTTGGTTGCTTCATACCAAATCGACAATCGTACACGAGATTGTTGACGAAGGTTGGGGCAATCGCCTTCTCTAGCCAGATGCTGCCACCCTTTTTATTCTTCGAGCGACGCCACCCGCAGTTGACCATCGTGTTGTTATAGACCGTCATCTGGGTGAGCGGAATCAACTCGCTGTTCCCCGCATTCGAGAGTTTGAAGGCATTGGTGCAAGCGTTGTAGATAATATTGTTGGCAATGTCGAGCTTGCAGCCAGACTTCACATTGATTGCCTCACCACCATCTGCCGCATTACCGCTGTCGGCAAAGATGTTACCCACGATGATGCCCTGACCTCCTGTGAAGTAAGTCTGGTCGTTGTAATTATCGTGGAAGAAGCAGTCTGCCATCACAAACTTGCCATTCACATTGCAGAAGTGGAAGGCCGGCACACCACCGTCGATGGTGGTCTTGAAAAGCTTGTTCTGGAAAGAAGCTGACGACTCTGTTGGAGTAGCACCAGCGTAGGCAACATCCACATGATTGAGCACCACCTCCTCGGAGTTGTAGCCGCAGATGATGCCGCCCCAGTCAGCAGGCTTCTTGGTATCAGAAGTGAAGGTGACAGGCTTTTCTGCCGTACCCATGCAATAGAGATTGCCGAGCACTACGATTTCGATAGGCACCTGAACCTCCGACTTACAAGTCACCGTAACACCTGGCTCGATGTAGAGCGAAGTGCCCACAGGGATTTCCACGCTCTCGTTGATGGTGGTGTCCTTGGTCCAAACCACCGATCCTACTGGATATTCTGCCACTGCGGTCTTGAGCACCTCGGTAGAACCTTGGTTAGCGTTATTGCCGCCATTATTTACGTAATCGTATGGATTGATATTGTCGTTCTCACAAGATGTTGAGAAGACCGCCGTAGCCGCCATTGCCAGCATACAGGCTAAAGTATTGATTTTCTTCATTGTTTTTTATTTTATTACTTCAAGTTGTATCTTACTCCTAC
>CAVCRI010000020.1:17491-28319 GCA_963604545.1 Lachnospiraceae bacterium
TTGGAGTCCACTTGATGGAAGCCGATGGCAAGTAGTCCCAGTAACTCTGCTCGCCAACCTGTCCCATGGTGCGGAATTTTTGAAGCATGGTGTAGATTTGGTTGGTGTGCTCGGCACGGAAACCAGCGTTCAACTCACCCAACTCGCTACGTAAGGTGACCATGGCGTAAGCTCCTCCAATGTGCTCCTTCGAGTCGTAGTTGAGTTGCGAAGCCTGAGAGTAAGGAGTCGTACACTTCCAGTCAGCTGCATCAAACTGGTCGAGTCCGTTGCCATCCAACTTCTGTGAGATGTCGGCAGGATTAAAGATGTAAGAATAGTAGCGATTGCTGCGCTCCTTGCGACGATATTGCGCACCAGCCTTCCAGAGTGCATCTACATCATCCGTGAAATGGGTGTCGTAAGAGAGATTGATGTAGCCAGCCCAGTCGGTGTCCTTATTGTGTTGAAACCGACGCTCCATGCTCTTAGGCAAGGTCTTGACGATATTCTTGTCGCTCGACCAAATGGAGCCATCCACACCTTGGTCTGCCTCCACGGTATTGGTGAGGGTCACGTAGGTGCGGTCTGGGTCTTCCTCCTTTGCCTGAGAGAAGATGCCCGACCAATCTACAGTAAAGTCCTTGGTCAGATGATGCGTACCCTTCAGGTTGGTGGCGAAGATGCTCTGCGTCTGCGACATGGAGCGAGTCTCGTCGTCCTGGGTGTAAGTGTCCGAACCGATGTACTCGGTACTGATGCTGTTGTTGTAGCGAAGTGCCTTCGAGTTAGTGCGAACGTACATGTTGTACCATTCCAACTTATGGTTGCCAAGCGTCAAGTCTATCTTGGCGTGTGCTCCAGCTGTGAGGTCGTGGATGCTATAGTAGCGATGGTGCAAACTGGAAATGTACATTGCCTGTTCGCCAGAAGCCATCTTTACTGAGTTGTAGGTGCGCTCCGTGCCTCGGAACACATTCTGAATGCTTCCAGCCAGCATCACGCCCAAACGGTCTTTCCAGAATCGGTTGCCGATGGAGAGACCACCGATGAAGTTAGGCGCAGGGATGGAATGGCTCTTCACCTGCATCGGCCCATTCTTGAAGTCAGCCATCGTAGCCTTATAGTCCTTGCCATTCGCCTCGTATGGAGCCTTGTGGGTGTAATCACTGCGATTGGAGGTGAGATAATCACGACCATCCTTCCAGAAGTAGTCGCTTGCCCCGATGGCACCATTCGCCTGCAACTGGAAGTGGGAAGGCGCATCCTTCATCACCATATCTACCACTCCACCAGCCGCATCGCCCTCCATGTCGGCAGTCAAAGACTTCGACACCACGAGGCGATCCATCAAGTCGGATGGGAAGATGTTGAGTGGAATGTAACGGTTCTTGTCGTCAGGACTTGGAATCTTCACGCCGTTCACCAGTGTATAATTGTATCGCTTGTCCATACCACGGAGGATGGCGTAGGAAGCCTCGCCCGAAGCGTCTCGCTCCATCGTTACGCCCGACACACGCTGCAACACACTCGCCACATTGACATCAGGAGAGAGTTGGATGCTCTGCTGACTCATCACGTTGAGCACGTTGCCCGCCGTCTTCTCCAGGTCGATGGCAGAGCGGTCGCTGTGGTATTCCTTATGACCCGTCACCACGACCTCGCCGAGCTGCTTGGCATCCTCGTCGAGCGGAATGTCCACCTTGTCTTTCTTGGCGACATCCACCACCAACTCCTTAGTCTTATAAGACATGTAGGAGATGACGAGGGTAAACTTGCCCTTGTCTGGCAGTTCGTGCAAAGTAAATGTACCATCGAGACCTGTCGTGGTACTCACGTTGGGCAACTCCTTCACTCGGATTACAGTGCCGATGAGGGGTTCGCCCGTCTTGTTATCCTTCACCAATCCATCGAGCGTATGAGCAGATGCAGAGGTAGAAGCCACGGCAGCAAGGAGCGCCGTGCTTATCAGAAATTTCTTCATAAATTATTTATTTTTCGTAACGGTGTGGATATTGTTTCCGTCCTTGTCAATCATGTAATAGTTGAGCTGCTTCTTGGTGGCGGAGATAATAGAAAAACCATCGGCAGAGCTACAGAACACTGTGCCATCAGTTGGTTTCACTGGGCGAGCCAAGGAAGCGGAAGAGTTGACCACGTAGTCGATGTTGTCGCCCTTCATCTTGATGTGCTGAAAATTGTGGATGTGACCACAAGCATAGATTGCCACGTTCTTGTATCGCTTGAGGATAGGCAGCACACGAGCCTGCATGTCGGTGCGCTCGCTCTCAGACTTGTCGGTGTAGGCGTAGATAGGATGATGACCCACGACGATGACCCAGTCTTCCTTGGCAGACTTCAGCGTACTGTCGAGCCAATCCAGCTCTGCCTGCATGTCTTGTTGGCAAGCATCAGGATAAGTCTTGCTGTCTTCCTGATAGCGGCCGATGAGCGGTGTGGTGTCGAGGAAAACCACTCTCACGCTGGTGCCCTTGGCATTGAATACCTTGGTATAATAGCGGGCTGGCATCATCCATCGGCGGCTCACCTTGCCATAGTCGAGCACAGCCTGGGTGTTGCCACGATACTCATGGTTGCCGAGCACAGGGAACCAGTCGAGCATCAGCTCTGGGTGAGAATACACCAACTCATAGTTGGTCATCCACAGCGGGTCGTTCACGGAAGCCACGCCATTGAAGTGATGGATGTCGCCCACGGCAAGCACGCATTTCATGCCCGTGGTCTCCGCCATCGTGCCCATCAGTTCGGCAATCTTCTTTTGGTCGTAATAGCCGTTTCGTCCAAGGTCGTTCGCCATATACATGGTTACGTCGCCTTTCATTTTCTTCCATACAGCTGGAGAGGCGGATGATTGTGAGAGATTGGTTGTCTGAGTTTGCGAGGTCGCTGCCCTTGCATTCTGAGCTTGCAATTGCAAGCCACTCATCAGCAGGGCTGCAGACATCATACACATAGCAAACTTGTTGCCACAAACACTAAAAACATTCTTCTTCATTTTCTTCTAGATACCTTTATGATCTTTGATTTTCTTAAGTCTTTTAAAATTCGGTGCAAAGGTAGGTGGATTTTATGTCAAAGATATTACAAGCTGTTGAAGAAGAGAGAAACGGATGATACAATTTCATTACACACAAGACGTTTTTTCATAGAATCTATGTTTTTTTGTGTACATTTAAAAGCATACATTTACGAAATAAGGAAATAAGACAAAAAATCCTAGCTCATCATGACGGGCTAGGATTTTAAAGACAACTTTCCAAGCAAGGTGATGCTGAAAGAGCAAAGGGCAAAGAATGCTCCCACTCCACAAACACCCAACCATTCCAAGTTATTCCAAGCGATACCAGCACAGAACGTACCGATGCTTCCACCTATAAAAAGTGAAGTCATAAAGATAGTATTGGCACGGTTGCTTGCCTCAGGTACTTCCTTCAAGCAACCACTCTGATTGCTCAACTGCAAACATTGGGCGCCGATATCTACCAAGATGATGGCAAGAATCAATCCCACATAATAATCGCCCAGGAAATAGGCCACCAACCAAGCGACAATCTGCAAGGCATTTCCCAAGCAAGAAATCTTGTTGATGCCATATCGAGGGATGTACTTGCCCACTCCACTTGCGGCCACGGCTCCAGCAACTCCACACAACCCCAACATTCCCACCATATTACTACCTGCATGAAATGGTTCACCAGCCAAATGGAATGCCATGCACGACCATATCGCCATCATACTGCCAAAACTGCAAGCGGCACGCAAGGAATAGATTCGCATACGACAATGGGAGGCATATATCTTGCCTACCGTCTGGAGCAATGCCTTGTAGCTCCCCTTGAAAGAAGGTTCCATCACTGGCATCATGCGCAAACTGACCATCAGACAACCCAACATAACACATGCGGCTATGCCAAACATCACTCGCCATCCCAACCAACCGCCGAGATAACCGCTGATGACACGCGCTGCCAAAATCCCGGTCAGCAAGCCCGACAGCACAAAACCCATGTTGCGTGACTTGTTCTCGGGACGGGAGAACAAACCTGCCATCGGAACGAAGATTTGCGGAACCACCGAACAAGCCCCTATGACAAGGGAGGCTATCCACACCATCCAAACATTGGAAGCCACGGCTATAAACACAGCCATCGCCACCGCAATCGACATATTGGTGATAACTATCTTGCGACGTGACACCATATCCGCCATAGGGACGATGAGCAACAGGCCCAAGGCATAGCCTATCTGGGTTATCACCGTAATCAAGTTGGCTTCCACTTCTCCCACTCCCAACGAAGCCCTCATCTCTTCGAGCAGAGGTTGGTTATAATAAAGGTTGGCGACCGTCAAACCTCCGACCACCGACATCATCACCAGCACTCCTCGTGGAATGCCTTTATTTACTTCAAGTTTTACCATTATGCTACTGTAACTTCATCATTAAGACGTGAATATTTCTGATATTCATAATTACTTTGCTTTATTTCGAGATGCAAAGTTACACATTTTCCGCACTTAAAGCAAACTTTAGGCTAACTTTAGGGAATTTTTAAGCTTTATTTAGTGAATGTTTTTGTACCTTTGCACCAACATTTCAAAATGAGCAAAAATAACAAAAAAATTAAGATACAATGACAAAGAAAGGCAAACATACCGTATTATTTATTTGCCTCGGCAACATTTGTCGCTCTCCGGCAGCCGAAGGCATCATGAAATTCCTGGTAGAGAAAGCAGGACTGAGCGACGAGTTCTTCATCGACTCAGCCGCCATCGGAAACTGGCACATCGGACAGTTACCAGACAGTCGTATGCGCAAGTGTGGAGCCGAGCATGGCTATCGCTTTGACAGCCACGCCCGACAATTTCAGAAATCAGACTTCGACCGCTTCGACACCATTGTGGTGATGGACAATGAGAACTATCGTGCCATTACCTCGCAGGCTTCCTCACAAGCCGACAAGGACAAGGTGGTGCGCATCGCCGACTACCTAACCCTTCACCGAGAGTACACCACCGTTCCCGACCCATACTATGGCGACTACAGCGACTTCGAGCTGGTCATCGAACTGCTGGAGGATGCTTGCCAGGAACTGCTGAGGGAGCTGGCAAAAAAATAATTGAATTAGATGAGATTACACCGTAATCTCACCAGATCCGTAGCAGCGATGGTGGTTCTCATCATACACCACACAGAACTGGCCTGGGGCTACGCCATGAATAGCCTCTTCTGAGTGAATCATCCAGCGACCATCTTCCAAGTGCTCAATGGTGGCAGGATGATACTCAGGGGTATGGCGAATCTTGAAGGTTACCTTATGCATTGGCACCTCGCGAGTGAGGAAATGGAAGTCGTGCAGCGGGAAATCTTTCTTGTAAGCAGTCTGTGGGTCGTAACCATGGCTCACATATAGGATATTGTGCTCCACATCTTTCTTGATGACAAACCATGGACCGCCACCAAAGCCCAATCCCTTGCGCTGTCCAATGGTATGAAACCAAAGTCCTTTGTGCTCACCAATTTTCTTTCCAGTCTCCATCTCGATTACATCACCAGGATTCTCACCCAGGTAACGACGGATATAATCATTATAGTTGATTTGCCCCAGGAAGCAGATACCCTGGCTGTCCTTGCGTTTGGCATTGATGAGATGCTCCTCCTCGGCTATCTCACGAACCTCGTTCTTGATGTGGTGACCGATAGGGAACACAGCTTTCTTGAGCTGCCAGCTCTCAATCTGCGCCAGGAAGTCGGTCTGGTCCTTCACGGGGTCTGGACTAGTTACAAGCCACTTGTCTCCATTCTCATCAATCTCAGTCTGCGCATAATGCCCCGTGGCGATAAGATCATAGTCGTGACCCATCTTCTCATCGAAGGCACCAAACTTGATGAGTCGATTGCACATTACATCTGGGTTCGGAGTATAGCCCGCCTTCACCTTATCCATCGTGTAGCGAGTCACCTCGTTCCAGTATTCCTTGTGGCAGTCAACCACCTCCAGCTTGCAACCATACTTGCGAGCCACGGCGGTAGCCATCTCCAAGTCTTCCTCGGAAGAGCAGTCCCACTCCTCCTTCTCCTCAGGTCCAATCTTGATGTAGAAGCAGTCGGGACGCAAACCCAATCGGGCGAACTCCCATACCACGACAGAACTGTCAACACCACCCGACAACAGCACAGCGATGCGCTTGTCCTTGACATCAGCCAAGAGTTTGCCAGCACTGTTCTCCAACGCCTTCTCACGGTCGGTATCCACCACCTTCTCCAGACCAGTATCCACTACATTTATCTCATTTTTATCATTGATATTCTTCATTTGGGTCTTCTCCTATACCTTTTTTATATATAATAAAACTATTATTGCTTGCAAAATTACAAAAAAAGACCGACACTCGAACTATAAATGAGAAAAAAGTAGTACCTTTGCAGGCGAAATTTCAAAATTACATGTAGTTATGGAGATTATTAAAAACCTATTTTATGGCTTCCCTGACCTTTGGGGAGGCGGTGTCGCCCACTCGGTGATGATACTTGCACTAGTTATCACACTGGGCTTGAGCTTGGGCAAAATCAAAGTGAAAGGTGTGTCGCTGGGACTGGCGTGGATTCTGTTCATCGGTCTCATCTTCGGTCACTTCTCGCTTAACCTCGACGAGCACTTGCTCCACTTTCTGAAGGAGTTTGGCTTGATTCTCTTCGTTTACTCCATTGGTTTGGAGGTAGGACCTAGCTTCTTCTCCTCGTTCAAGAATGGTGGCAAGAGCCTCAACCTACTCAGCATCATCGTTGTGGCACTCAGCATCGTGACCACCCTAGGCATCTACAGCCTCTCAAACACATCGATTACCTCTATGGCGGGCATTCTCTCGGGTGCCGTAACCAACACGCCAGGACTCGGTGCCGCTCAACAGGCATTCAGCGACTTGCGCCACATCGACGCTCCTAGCATTGCCGCAGGCTACGCCATTGCCTACCCGATGGGTGTACTCGGTGTCATCCTCTCGTTCATTATCTTGCGCTACGCCCTCCGCATCGACAAGCAGGAGGAGGAAGCTCAGGCAAAGCGAGGATTCGGACACCTGGAGGCTATGACCCTCAACACTTTCTCGGTGAAGATCACCAACAAGATGATTTTCGGTGACACCGTGAAGGAAGTACGCCATATCCTGAACCGCGACTTCATGATCTCGCAGATTCATCGTGCCGAAGGCGGAAGTTCCAAGGAGATGGTAAATGGACAAACCGTGCTCAACGAGGGTGATGTGGTATACGTGGTTGCTCACCCTACCGTACAAGAACCACTCATCGCTCTCTTCGGCGAGAAGGTAGACATGGCATGGGAGGAGTTTGGCAACGAACTCATCACCCGACGCATCCTCATCACCAAACCTGGCATCAACGGCAAGACCATCTCGCAGATGCAGATTCGCTCCAACCTGGGTACCAACATCACCCGAGTGAACCGTGCCGGCGTAGACCTCATCGCCACACCAGACCTGAAGCTCCAAATGGGAGACCGTGTAACCGTAGTGGGCACAGAACTTGCCATCAGCCACACCGAAAAAGTACTGGGTAACCAGATGAAGCGACTCAACTACCCTAACTTGATTCCTATCTTCCTGGGAATCGTGCTGGGTTGTATCGTTGCAAACATCCCATTCTTTATCCCAGGCATAGACGAGAACCTACGACTGGGATTAACTGGTGGTCCTTTGGTGGTAGCCATCCTCATCGGCTACTTCGGTCCTAAACACAATCTCGTCACCTACAACACCATCTCTGCCAACCTGATGCTGAGAGAAATAGGCATCTGTATCTTCCTGGCTTGTGTGGGACTTGGCACTGGCGAGCAGTTCATCCAGACTATTGCCTCAGAGAGCGGCATGATATGGATACTCTACGGCATCGCCATCACCATGATACCTATCATCCTGGGCGGCATCATCGGTAGATACCTATTCCACATCAACTACTTCACCCTGCTCGGAGTCTTGGCTGGAGCTAACACCAACCCATCGGCACTAGCCTATGTGAGAGAGCAGACCAGCGCAGACGCACCAACCGTAGGCTACGCCAACGTGTACCCATTTGCCATGTTCCTGCGCATCGTGACGATTCAGATTCTTATCTTCGCATTTGGATAAAAACATTATTTAATTATTAGATAAAAGATTATTTTAAGGATAAAACAAAGACATTCATGGAAAAGGAGAATGAATTAGGGGCAATCATTGCCAACTCTGAAGAGAACAAGACTTGTAAATGCGGCAACGACAAGGAAACGTGCCAATGCAACGAGATTTCCGAGAAGGAACTCCGCAGAAAGCTCGACCTATTGCTCCGCACCGGTTGCGTACTCATGGAAAGCGCAGCCGACACCTCTCGTATCATGCGAACAATGAAGCGAGCAGCGGCTTACCTCGGACTCGACGAGAGATACTTGCATCTCTACATCAACTGGAACGTACTAATGGTGAACTATAGCGACGAGGAACACTCGTTCTCTAAGTTCCAACGTTGCGAGAAACATGGCATCAACCTGACCAGCATCTCAATGGTGAGTAAGCTGACCTGGCGTGCTATCAAGGAGGACTACACACTCGACCAATATGAGGAAGCACTCAACGAGGTGACAAAGACACCACGTAGCTTCACTCCTTGGCAGGTCGCCATCGGTGGTGGTTTCGCTTGCGGTGGATTCTGCATACAGTTCGGTTGTGACTGGCCTGCGTTCTTCTTCTGCTCATTGGCTGCCATCCTGGGCTTCCGCCTTCGCATGTACTTGCCAACAAAGGGATGCAACAACTACGTGGCAATCGGCATCTCGGCATTCGTGGCTACATTGATTGCTTGGTTGACCTCATTCCTGTCGCTCGACCCTTCCATCGCAGCCCATCTGCCTAGCCTCCTTCACTCCGAAACCCCATGGCACCCATTGATGGCTTGTGCCCTCTTCATCGTGCCTGGAGTACCACTCATCAACTTCGTGAGCGACATGCTCGACGGTTACATTGAGGTTGGAATGGTGAGAGCTGTCAATACCCTGCTCATGATTATCGCCATGGCATTTGGCATTGCCTTCGCCATCCAGGTGTGCCACATCGACAACTTCGTGAAAGACCTCACCATGACACCTCATCACGAGTACTGGGAGTTTGCCATCGCAGCCGCCGTATCGGCTATGGGCTTCTCTACCATCTTCAGCATTCCGCGTCGCTTGCTCCCTGTAGTAGCAGTGGGCGGCATCATCGCCGTTTGCTTCCGCAACTTCGTGAACCTCGGTCCTAGCAATGGCAACATCGGACTAGACATGGGCTTAAGTATAGGTTCATTGGCAGGTTCAGCTCTCATCAGCGTCATCGTCATCAAGGCACGCCACTGGTTCCACACTCCTCACCAGTGCATCACCATCCCGAGTGTCATCCCGATGGTACCAGGAGTATTGATGTATCGTGCACTCTTCGCCTTCATCGACATGCACGGTGTGGTAGGTGAGGTAACGGTGGGCATGAACAACATGATTAAGGCTTCGCTCGCCATCATCTGCATCGCACTGGGTGTAGCGATTCCAAACGTGTTCTTCCGCCGCTTCATTGCCGACAACCGCAAGCGCAAGCTCTTGACTATGTTGGTAGAGAGAAAGAAGAAGAACGGTGAGTTCGTGGATTTGCATGAAGTGGAAATCAAATAAAACCGAAACAACTTTATACTAAAAAATGAGGCAACCTCCATCAAGGAAGTTGCCTCATTTTCTTGCATATCAAAATCAATTCTTAAATTATCCCTAACTTTGAAAGCTGAACATCAGTTTTTCTTCCGGGCAATAATCAATGTCACACCTGCCAAGATGGCGATGATGCCGACACCCAATTGCAAGGAGAAACTCTCGCCGAACACAAAGACACCGATGATAACTGCTGTCACAGGTTCCAAGGCTCCCATGATGGCAGCAGGCGTACTGCCCACGAGATTGATGGAGATGGTCATGAAGAAGAGCGACAACACCGTAGGCAACAATGCCAACTGAGCCGCACACACCCACTGCTTTGGAGTCTCCAACAACTGAAAGCTCTCACCAGAAATCAACGAGAACACCACCATTGTCAAACAGCCAAAAACCAAAATCCAGAAGGTGAACTTGATGTTCGACATCTCCATGTGAACACGATTTACCGAGATGATGTAGAGCGCATAGAGCAGCGAGGACACCATGACGAGGGCAAAACCAGCCGTACTCAACTTCTCGTTGCCATCGCCCTGATAGAGCAAGCCCACTCCACTTACAGCCAAGAGAATGGCAATGGTAGTGGTCCATGTCAACTTCTCATGGAAGAAGACAGTCATCAGCACCGCCGTCATAATCGGGTAAACGAAGAGCAAGGTGCTCGCAATACCAGCCGCCATATAATGGAAACTGAGATAGAGAGTACAGGATGAGAGCGAGAACATCGCTCCAAGCACAGCCAGTCGGATGGCATGTCCTACCTTGATTTTAAAACTCTCTCGCTTCCAAAGCATCACCACGGCAAACATTGCTACCGCCAGAAGATAACGATGAATCAACACCGATCCAGAGCTGAATCCATCACCATAGAGTTCAAGCGTACCTAGCGGATTGGTACCATAACATACGGCAGCTATAATGCCTGCCGCAAATCCTTTAACTTTATTACTGCTAGTCATATTCTTAATTTTCTTATTTTTCTCTTTCTAATGTTCATAATTATTCCTTACTTATTTTTAGTTTGCACTGGGTTCTAATTCTTTTTATTTCTTTTGGACTGCAAAATTACGGCAAATAATCGAGAAACAATAACAAAATCGTCCAAA
>CAVCRI010000021.1:0-27299 GCA_963604545.1 Lachnospiraceae bacterium
TAGACAGTATATTAAACGAGGGCAAGGATAATTGATTTTTGCCCTCGATTTAGACCGAAATGCGAAATGGGTGACGCATAGTCGAAGTCAGGAAATTGATTCTATAGCTATGGATGTAAATGTCTTCCCTTAAGAGAATTCTATGTTCACTGATGCGGAACTTAAGTTCAAAAGTTCTGAACATAAGTTCAATAGTTCTGAACTTATGTTCAATAGTTTTGAACAAAGATATCTGTTAGGGATAGAAACTTTTAGGGATAGGCATAACAACATTTCCTGTTGGGTAGGGTTACTTCTTTCCTTATTTCTTTCGACAGCTTTCTATATGGCATAAAAAGAGCTAGCCCTTGTGAGCTAGCTCTTTTTGATAATGATAAAAATTAACTAATCTAAGCATGCACGATAGTTGTCTTTTGTTAATCGTGTGAAGCGATAAGAAATGTCAAAAAAAGTGCAATGCTCGATAGGGGCATTGCACTTTTTGGAATTATTAATAGTTTTATTCTGTTACAATCCAGCGAGGGTCACCATAGTTTTCGTATTGTGACTTGAATGCATTCTTGATAGTGAAATCGCCGTTTTCAGCATTCTCCCAGAAGTCTGTAGAAGAACCGCTGATTTCATCGCCTAGTTCATAGCCAGCGTTCCACTTCTGGTCGTTGGTGTAGAATGTGTTAGTTACTTCCTGCTGGTTCTTCATACTAACACCCTTGATGGTTGCCTCACCGTCAGTGTTGTAGAAAAGACCAATGAGGCAGTTGCTCATGATGACCTTGCTGTCATTCAGCTTGTTTAAATCAAACATAGATTTGCCTGTCTGTACACATTTATAAATAGTACAATGGTCTACGTTGATGGTCAAGCTAGGGTTCTGTGTGTTCACCAGTGCTCCAGCCTCTACACCATATATGGTGGAGTTTGTGATGTCCAACCCAGAAATGGTCATCTTGTTTGTTCCCTTTGAGTTGAATACACCATAACTGCCGATTTCACTGATTACGCAGTTCTTGATGCTTACCTTACCTACTGTACAGTTATTGCTGATGCTTTGGAAGCGGACAACACCACGTGTCTTTGAGATATTGCACTTCTCAATTTCGAGAGACTCAATATTGTTTGTGCCTGAAATGTTCAAGATGTAGTTGTCGCTCTTACCATTGTTCTCCAAATTCAAGTTGTAGAAGCGAATAATCCCTCTATTAGCATCCTTATCAAACTTGATTCCGAGAGGGTGGAGGGTAGGCTTGTTATCTCCAGCAGCTCCCCAGAAGTATACGCTCTTGATGTTAGCTGGGATAGTAGGAACCTTGTTCTTGCCGTCTTCTCCAACAGGTGTCTTGTAATCCATTCCTTGTGGGAATACAATAACAACCTTGTCGTTCTCGGCGTTGGCTAAGATGGTGTTGATATCATCATCGGCGGCCAATTTGATAACTTGATAGCCCTCTGGATATGCTTCATTGGTCTTGAAACTATAAGTGCCACGTACCACATTACCATTCCAAAGTTTAACTTTGTAGGAAGCATTGTCCTGCAAGTTACGGAGGGTAATCATACCTGCCTCAATTTCTGCTGCTGTAACATCCTGCTTTACGGAGTCGCCATCCTTGTAGATATAGGCTGCATCTATCTGCTTGCCAGCCTTGAAGTAAACATCGGCCGTATGAGTGTCTGGTACAACATTCTCGATAATCTGCTCAGACTTTGTCTTAAAGCTATATTTGTCTAAGTATTTCCAGTTAGATGACTTTCCTTCCGCGCTTACGCCACGCAAACGAATGTAGTACTTTGTGGTTCCCTGCAAGTTATAGACGGTGTCAGGCGAAGAGGTCAACTCCTGGATGATGCTATTGCCATTGGCGTTTTCAGTAACATCATTGTTGAGGGTATCGGTGCTAATTTCTACGATATACTTAGCTGTGTTTGGCATCAACTTAAACTCAATGCCAACATGGTCATCTTGTGGGCTGACACTGAGTGATGTGGTGTGAAAGATTCGGTCGTATGATGCGTCAACATCCCAATCATTCTTGTCGGTACAAGAATTGAAAGAGATGGCTGTCAGGAGTGCTGTAGCTCCTAGGCAAGCCTTTTTGGTTATGTTATTAAATTTCATATAATATTCTATATTTATGAATTCTTGTTACGATGATTACCAACCGTATGAGTTCTGGAGTGTGCCGTTAGAGTCGGCAATGGTAGAGTTACCTAATGGCATTATGTAGCGGTTCTTAACCTTAACATCGCTGCCAACAAGACCATCGCTGATAAGAGGCAGAGCCACGTTCACTTGCTTGTCAGTGCCTGACGTCAAGCTTGCAGCACCAAATGAGGTAACATTCCCTTGGTAATCAGCAGCAGTCTTGCCCTCTGGTATTCCGTACCATGTAACGGAGTTCATGTCTATTTGGGTCTTGGCATCATCCTTGTAGTTGAAGTACAATTTCTCCTGATACTTGCCTGATTCTAAGTCTGAGAGATACTGCTGCTTGAAGTCATTGATCTTTTGTACCAAGAGGTTCCAGCGAATAAGGTCGTACTTGCGGATCGTCTCACCGGCAAACTCCCATGCGTTCTCTTGGACAAGGGCATCGAAGAAGTTGTCGGCTGTCAACGCATCTACGTATGCAGCAGCTTCAGCTTTGTGGTTGGCATCGAAGGCACGAGTGTGTACTTCCTTCAACGCCTCACGGGCAGTGATGCCAGCATCGCCTGTGTAGTGGGCATCAGGACCACCTGCCAGCTCGTTCAAGCACTCTGCATAGTAGAGAAGCACCTGTGAGTAGCGCATCTTGACAGGGTTGATACCTGTAGTATGCTTGGCAGTAGCCTTCAAGTTGTTGGCAAGCCAGTTGTCACTCATCTTGCGAGCATCCCATTTGCCTACGTAAATTTCGAATGGGTTATTGCCCTTCATGTTCTCCCGGGTCACCTTGTTGTCATCATCCTTAATCTCTATGTTAGAGCAGGTGATGTCGCGGCGTGTGTCGTTCTTGTCGTAGGAGTAAAGGAATGGTGCGGTCAACTTCAATTTACCGGTTGAGTTGCCATAACCATACTTTGTGGTAACACCACTCAGACGCACACCTACTGTATATCCAAGCTCACCAGATACATTTTCACCCATAGGAATCTCAAAGAGGTTCTCGTGATAGCTCTGGTCCAGTTTCAACTGGTTGATGAGATACCATTCGTTCTCAAAAGATGGGTTCAACTTGTGAGTGCCATCTGTGATAATGGCTGTCCAATGGTTGAGTGCGCGCTCAAAGAGTGCCTTGCGCTCTGCTGCCCCTGGACGCTGGGTTGGATAGGTTGGGTCGCTGTAAGAAGCTGTCTCGTAACCATCCTTTGCCTTCTCGCGAATTACGTAACCTGCACGAGTCATGGCGATTTGTGCCAAGAGACCATGAGCATATCCCTTGGTGGTGTGCTCTGTGGTATAGCCAGTTACTTTGTCAGCCCATGGCAAATACTCTATCGCCTCGTCAAGGTTGTTCATCAATGTGTCTAAGACTTCGTCACGGTCGTTCTTTGCCTTATAAGCGTTACTAAGGTCGTGCTTGGTTGATTCCAGTTTTAATGGAACATCGCCGAAAGTACGAACCAAGTCGAAGTATACCATGGCACGTAATGTCAAGGCCTCGCCAAGGTAACGCTTCATGGTGTTCTGCTCTGATGTAGAACCTGATGTAAGCAATGGGCTTTGGCGGATACCCTCGATGCAGAGGTTGGCATCCTCAATGACCTTGTACATGTCGGTCCAAACCTTGTCGAGGTTATTGAAACCTGGGTCTACATTGTAGTTCATCACACCACGGTAGTTACCAGTGGAATGAACATTATTGGCATCAAGCGCATCGATGAGCTCGCAGTCTGTGTTCAGTCCCATCACGATAGCATAGTCCTGAGCGTAGGTGCGGTCGGATGACAGTCCGCCATATATCTTGTTTACTCTCAAACCTGTATAGTATGTAGAGTTGTACACAGTCTCTTTGTTCAACTCAGATGGTGAGTTCTGGTCCAAGAAATCAGAGCAAGACACCATGCTGAGCATACCCAGAGTGAGTGCGAATGATGAAATTATCTTCTTCATATCTATATTTATGTTCTGAAAAGATTAATTAAAATGTAACGTTAATACCACCTACGAAGCTGCGGCTCTTAGGGTAAGCTGCATAGTCGATACCAGGTGTCATAGGGTTGTTCTTGCTGCTGGTGTCCACCTCAGGATCGTAGCCCTTATAGCCCGTGATGCAGAGCAGGTTGTAGCCTGTGAAGTAAATACGCACATTGCTGATATGCAATGGGGTGATCCACTTCTTTGGAAGCGTATAACCTACGGTCACATTTTGCAAGCGAAGGAATGAAGCATCCTCAACTGCATAGCTGGTGATAACCATCTGTGAGGCAGCTGCTGGATTCCACATAGACTTACCCTGATTGAGTTGGTTCAGACGTGCCATGATGGCATCGGTGCTACCATATTGTGCGATGGTTGCAGCACTAACGCTCTTGGCGATGTTGAGGCCATTGCTTGGGTCAATCCAGGTATAGCGGTCGTTGATGTCGAAATCGCTAACCACATTGTAGCCCTTGGCAGAACCTGCGTCGAAAGAGTTGGCTAACTTTGTTCCATTCACAATCTTGTTGCCAAGAGAGTAGTTGAAGAACAAGTTGAAGTCGAAGTTGCCTACATGACCATCAAAGCCGAAACCACCCGTTGTGGTAGGTACGGTATTGCCGAGACGTTGTTTCAATGGCTCTCCATTCTCGTCAACCTCTACCTTTGGAGTACCAGGGTAGAGGCCACCGAAGAGCGATGAACTGTTGTCCTTTACACCATCTGCCAAAACCCACTTGCCGTTAGCCTGCAGAATCAAGTCGCCAGTACCTGTGGCAGGGTCGTATACGGTATAGAAGCCATTGCTCTTGTAACCCCAAAGTTCACCAAGACGACCGCCTTTCTCGATGCGGTAGTCCTCATATTTAGAGATGGTTGAGCCGCTAAAGTTAGAGCTCTGCCATGAACCTTCTCCTGCCAAGTCCTTAATCTTGTTCTTGTTGTAAGAAACATTGAAGTTGAAGTTCAAGCCAAAGTTCTTCTTATCTACAATGACTGCGTTAAGAGCCAACTCTACACCCTTGTTCTCTGTCTTACCGAAGTTCTGGAACTGATAGTTGTAACCAGTGTTTGATGGAATTGTAGTACGCATCAAGAGATCCTTCGTGGTATTCCAGTAGAAATCCAAAGTACCGCTAATTCTGCCATTCAAGAAACCATAGTCGATACCGAAGTTACGAGTTACAGTTGTCTCCCACTTCAAGTCTGGGTTGTAGAGATAAGAGCCATGTTCCAACATATCGGCGCGACTCTCCGACCAGAATGGTGGCTTTGCTGTGTTGCTAGCCATGGAGTAGGTGGTAGAGAGAAGTCCTGAGTTGATACGGTTGTTACCTGCTGTACCGAAACTCAAGCGAGCTTTCAAGTTAGAAAGCCAGCTAGAAGAAGACTTCATGAATGCTTCGTCTGAGATACGCCATGCCAAGGCCAAAGATGGGAAGATACCCCAACGGTGATCCTTGCCAAACTTACTGGAACCATCGGCACGCATGGTGAATGTTGCTAAGTACTTGTCGGCAATAGTGTAGTTGACACGACCGAAGAAAGAGAGGATGTTCTCTTTAGCCTTGATGTCGCTCTCGTTATTGAGTGGTGTACCCGCAGCAGTGTTAGCCAAAACCTCGTCGATAGTCATGGAAGTAGGGTAGGCTACAGATGTGCTAGTACGTGTGATGTCCTGGCTGCTGCTCCATTCCTGACCCAACAGTACGTTGAGGTGATGGTTTTTGAACAACTTGTTGTTGTCGTATGTAACAGTATTCGCATTGCGCCAGTTCTTGTTCTCCAAGCGGATAAACTGAGCCTGTGGTTGACCGTTAAATCCATACTTCGAGTTAGTTGTGGCATTTGAGCCCCATACCTGGTCTGTATTGTTGTATTTCCATCCATAGCCAAATTCGCTGCGGAATGTTAAGCCTTTGAATGGCTTCCAGTTCAATCCTGCATTGTAATTCTGCTGCAAGCGCTCCTGATACTTGTACGTATCATCGATACGCTGGGTTGGGTTACGGCGGATAGAGGTGTTGTTCTCTTCATCCTCATCTGAATTGGTAAGAGCCTCGACTGGTGCCCACTTGACAGTGTTGGCAACGATAGAGTTGGCAGCATTGCTTTCGTTGGTATCGGCACCACCGTTCAAACCATCAAGCTTAGTGTAAGCCAATCGACCGTTAAAGTCGAGAGACAACCACTTGTTGAGATTAGCATTGATCTTGGCATTGATGTTGTTCTTAGCATAGCCAGAACCCTTCATTATGCTCTTCTCGTCGTTGTGGTTGAACCCCACGTTGTACTTAATGTCCTTAGTACCACCACTAACGTTCACGTTGTACTGCTTCTGATTACCAGTGCGACCGAATATCTCGTCTTGGTAGTCACGTCCTTCTATAGACTTCCATATTTCCAAGTCATCGTAGTCACCATAACCAGTCTCACCCAATTCGTATTGGTAAAGGGCGAAATTGTAAGGGTCAAGTGTCTTGATGAGCTTGGTTACCTTCTTGATGGAGTATGAAGCATTGAAGTTTACCTGTGTCTTGCCCTCGGAGCCACTCTTGGTAGTAACGATGATGACACCGTTTGCACCACGGGCACCATAGATAGCAGTAGAAGAGGCATCCTTCAATACGTCGATGCTTTGTATTTCGCTAGGGGCGATGTCGCTGATAGAGCTTACAGGGAAGCCATCAACGATGTAGAGAGGGGAGTTGTCCTGTGAGAGGGAACCGCCACCACGTACACGAATCTTGATATCGGCATCTGGTGAACCTTCAGTAGTGGTGATGTTCACACCAGCCATCTTACCGGTCATAGCCTCGCTTACATTTGATACAGGGATGTTGGCAATCTGCTTGTCGCTGATAGATGATACAGAACCCGTGAGATCCTTCTTTCTAACAGTGCCATAGCCGATTACAACGACATCGTTGAGGGATGTGGCATCATCCTCCAACTTAATTGTGATAGTTGATTTGCCAGCAACGCTAACTTCCTTGGCTTTCATGCCAATGTATGAAATCTTTAGCTTGTTGCTCTTGCCTTTCAAGTTTACGGTAAAGTTACCATCAATGTCGGTTACACCTCCATTACCAGCTTGTCCTACCTCCATGACAGAGGCGCCGATGATAGGCTCACCTGTATTGTCAGTAACAGTACCCTTTACGGTTTGCGCCGACATGTTTGTTATAGTGAACAGCAGTCCACCTGCCAACGCAATTTTGAGTTTGTTTGATTTACCAGACATACAATTATTTCGGTTATATTAGTGAAAATTGTTTATTCGCATGCAAATATACGTAAAAAGGTTAATATGTGCAAATTTACAGAAAGCTTTAACATCTTAAACAACGTAAACGTTTTCGCATAATATCAGGTTCTCATATCAATTTTCTAAGGTTTTGAAGGTGTTATTGTTATAACATTTTATACAAAAAGGCAGCTGTTCCAACCAGTACAGCTGCCCTTTTGTGTTATTCATTTTTAAACCCTTTATAGAGTCTTCAAGTTTGTTTGATTTTTAGGAGAATTTACTTGAAAAGTCCTTGCTGCTCCATCTCCAGACTTGCCCAGATGAATGGGCCTATGCCCTTGGCGTCGTTGTCACGGATAGGCTCGCTTATGTAGTAGTCGAAACTGCCGTCACGCTTGTAGTTGGGCTTCTCCACGTATGGACCAGGTCCAGGGCCTAGGCCGCTCACAGCGCAGCACTTGGTCAGGCTGATGGTCTTGTCGGGATTCACTTTGATAAACTGCTTGATGATGCCATCGTATGCCTTGACTCCCGCATCACGATATTGCTCACCGAGGTATCCCTTGCGGTAACCTTTCAAGAGAACGTAGGCAAACATGCTTGAGGCTGTGCTCTCCAGATAGTTGCGTGGATCTTTTACATCCATCACGTCATACCATACACCGGTCTGTTTGTCTTGGTATTTCACGATGCTAGCCATAGCCTTATTGAGTAGGTCTATCACTTCACCACGGCGAGCGTAGCTCTCTGGCATGGCATCCAGGCATTCTGTCATCGCCATCACATACCATCCCAAGGCTCTAGCCCAGGTGTGCTGGCTCTTGCCGTTCTCCTTGTCTGCCCAGAATTGTTTGTGGGTTTCGTCCCATGCATGTTTCCAGAGCTGAGTCTTCTCGTCATAGGTGCGCAGGTCGGTCTTCTTCATCTGGTCTACGGCATCATCCCAGATTTTCTTAGCCTTTCTGGCTTTCATGTTCTGTGCTGCATATTGACAATAGAAAGGCAAACCCATGAATATGCCGTCTAACCAAACCTGGTTGGCATAGATGGCCTTGTGCCAGAATACGCCTTCCTTGGTGCGTGGTTGGTTTTGCAATTGCTTGAAGAGTGTCTTTAATGCCAGCTCGTTCCCCTTGGTTGGGAAGAGATCCTGCATGCGGAGGATAAACTTTGCTGTGCGTACGTTGTCGAGGTTGAAATCCTCGTACTTGTAGCCTATGATGTTGCCTCTTTCGTCAATCATCTTGGCAGGGTACTCCTTCAGGTAGTTGATGATGCGCTCGTTGTTTGCATTGGCATCACCATGCTTATAAGTGCCTTTTCCGTCCTTATAATATAAATAGGTGTCGAGCATGCCTTCCATCTCAATTCCCATCACGTAGCTCCAGCGTGGCTTCTTGGGTGAGAAATCGAGGTTGTATGGGTGCGGAACGCGCTCTATTTCGCTATGGGTAAGCCATTCGGAGTAGTTCTTATAGGGCTGCTCTTCCTTGTTGATGACCAAGGAACCATTGATTATGAGGTTGTCGAACTTCACGTTGCGGGTCTTCCCCGTTATCTTGACGGCATCTTTCTGCACTCCGTCAAACTTGCAGTTCTTGATGTTGATGTCGTAGATGTTGGAGGAATCCTTGTATCCGATGAGCAGCACCCCATAGTTGCTCTTTTGGCAGGTTACCTCTTCTACGTTGACATTTCTTACGGTAGGCATGAATCCACGGTAGCAAATCTCTTTGGGCTCGTAGTCGAGGTTGATTTTCACGACAGCCTCCTTGCACTGTCCCACGGTAATCTTGCGCATGTTGATGTTTTGGATGATTCCGCCACGGCAGTTGTTGGTCTTGATGCGGAGGATGCGCTCCAGATTAGGGGAGTCCATGCGACAATTCTCGGCATACACGTTCTCGCAGCCTCCAGATATCTCGGATCCGATGACCACGCCACCGTGTCCATCTTGCATCTCACAGTTGCGAACAATAATATTTTTGGAAGGTTGGTTCCAAATGCGTCCATCATTATTGCGACCACTCTTGATGGCGATGCAGTCGTCACCCGTGTGGAATACGCAATTTTGGATGAGCACATTCTCGCAAGCCTCTGGGTCGCAGCCGTCACCGTTAGGACCTTCGTTCCATACGGTCACGCCGTCCACTATTACATTTTTGCAGAGTAGGGGATGGATGACCCAAAATGGAGAGTTGAGCAATTTCACGCCCTGGATGAGTATGCGCTCGCAGCGTACAAAATTGATGAGCTGAGGGCGCAATCCCCGGCCTTTTCCAAACTTGCGCTGGTCGAAGTCCTCTCCATCCTCGGCTTGCTTGAGTAATTTTGCTCTTGCTCCAAGGCATTGTGCCTCCCTGGTCTCTCCTTGCTTGTATCCGAATCTTGGGTGACCACACATTGGCCACCATGTGTCCATGTTTCCACCACCATCGATGGTTCCCTTGCCAGAGATGGCGATGTCTGTGGCTTTGTAGGCATAGATGCAGGGAGAATAGTTCCAGCAGGCTAGCCCTTCCCATGAGGTGCGCACGAGAGGATAGAGGTTGGTGTCGAACACGAATTGTAGTGTCGCTCCCTCCTCAACGGTCAGTTCCACATGGCTTTTCATTTCGATGGCTCCTGTCTTCCAGGTTCCTTTTGGGATAACCACTTGCCCGCCTCCCTTCTTTGATACCAGTGATATGAGCCGGTTGATAGCTTTCTGGTTTTGGGAAGCCGAGGCAGTAGGCTTGGCTCCAAAGGAAGAGATGGCAAACTTGCGTTGCGAGAACTTTAGATTTGGCAATTGGATGCTTTCTTCGATGCGCTTGCATTCAGCTTCGTCCCACCCCGTTGCGAAGGCATGTACAGAGGCTAGCATGGCAACCAAAAGTAACGTTAGTAATTTCTTCATTTGCTGTTGTTTGTTTATTTGTTGTTTTAATAGATTAAGTATTCGAATGCTTGGATTCGAGCGCAAAGATACAACTTTTTCTGCACTTATTGTATTTTTTGTGTTAAAAAATTGCATAGTTCAAACAATTTGTTTACCTTTGTGGCGATAATTTACATTACTAACACAATTAAAACGCAATTCGCCTATCGATTTAGACATTTACTTAACGAAAAAGCGATTAAGAAAATGAGAAATCTCAAAGAAATGACAGATGAGGAGTTGGTCTTGGCTTATGTCGAGGGCAGCAACAAAGCTTTTGACTTGTTGTTGTCGCGTCATGAGGTGAAGTTGTTCTCTTACATCATGTTTGTGGTTCACGATGAAGATGTTGCCAACGACATCTTCCAGGAGACTTTTGTCAAAGCCATCGTCAAGCTCCAGAATGGTCAGTACTTGTCGAATGGAAGGTTTGGCTCCTGGTTGATTCGAATAGCCCACAATGTGATAGTGGATGGCTATCGTTTGCGAAAGATCCATCGTATCGTAGACCAAAGGAACAATAATGACCTTTCCAGGTTGCAGGGCGATTCTTTTCAGGAAAGAAATAAGGAGCAAGAACTGGTGAAGATGCAGGTGATGAGTGATGTAAAGCGTCTTGTGGAATTCTTGCCGACGGTGCAACGTGAAATCATCTATATGAGATACTACCAGCAACTCACTTTCAAGGAGATAGCTGAGATTACCAATGTGAGCATCAACACAAGTCTAGGGCGCATGCGATATGCGCTCCTTAACTTGCGAAGAATGGCCAAGGCTCACAACATAAGTTTGCAGATAGATTAGTCTATCTGCTTCAGCTCTTTGAGGGCATGGATGGTAGAGTAAGGATCCGTGCTCTTGAACACATAGCTGCCGCTTACCAGCACGTTGACCCCTGCTTTCACCAGTCGGGGAGCGGTCTCCGCCTGTACGCCGCCATCCACTTCGATGAGGGCATGGCTTCCGCTTTCCTTGATGAGCTGGCGTAGGCGTCCTACCTTCTTGATGGTGTTCTCAATGAACTTTTGTCCTCCGAAACCTGGGTTTACGCTCATCAGCAATACCATATCTACATCGCCAATGATGTCTTCGAGCACACTTACTGGGGTGGAAGGATTCAAGGTGACACCTGCCTTCATGCCTGCTGCGTGAATCTGCTGGATGGTACGGTGCAAGTGGAGGCAAGCTTCATAGTGTACATTCATCATCATGGCACCAATCTTGGCTGTTTGCTCGATGTATCGTTCTGGGCGTTCTATCATGAAGTGGACATCCAGTGGCTTGGTGCAGGCTTTGCTTACAGCTTCGAGCACGGGAAATCCGAACGAGATGTTAGGCACGAACACGCCATCCATCACATCCATGTGAAGCCAGTCGGCCTCGCTCTTGTTAATCATTTCTACATCGCTTCTCAGGTCGATGAAGTTAGCTGAGAGAAGTGAAGGTGATACTAATGTTTTCATTTTTTCCTATCCTTTGGTTTTAATTCAGGCAATACGCCTGACACTTGCCTCTCATCTTGAGGGCACTATAGGTATAAGCTATCTGTTTGATGAGCAAGAGAGTCTTGGCTGATGGTCTCAACTCTTCAGAAGTAAATAAATGCTTCATAGGCGTATTGGTTTAAACTGTTGTTTTATGTCTCTTTTACTCTTATAACGTAGGTTTGTGGGCTTTATTATATTTTTAGGGATTTTTTCTGCAATCTTTTTTGTTTCTTAGGCATAATTGTTCCTTCTCTTTTTTATATATATAATAAGGTGTAAGGGTGATTTTTACTTAGAAAGCGTAGTGGTATGTAACAAATTACTGTTAAATTGATAAAAAAGTCGGCAAAAAGTTTGCGGTTTCGCAGAAAATATGTAATTTTGCAAGCAGTAAACAAAACAATAACAGAATAAAATAAGAAGTATATGACAACATTCGTATCTACAGCATGGTGGTGGCGTTTCTCAAGATCTAACAAGTCGTGAGTCGATAAGCCGTATGTGGATGTGAACGCATAAAGATACAGAGGCCTGCCGTAACTTACGACAGGTCTCTTTTTCTTTTTTAGCCTTTTCTCAAAGGTAATTGCATGAAAGTATAAACATAAAAATATAGGAGATTAACAATATGGAAATGAAGGACATCTTGAACAGAATGTTAAACCACGAGGAACTTACTCGTGAGGAAACCAAGAACATCATCGTGGGCATCACTCAGAGTGAGTTCCCAGAGGAACAGATTACCGCTCTCCTCACCGGTTTGCAGATGAGAGGCGTGACGGTGGATGAACTGCTGGGCTTCCGTGATGGAATCTTGGCGACTGGCGTACCTGCCATCTTGGATTGCGACCGTTATATCGACGTGGTAGGAACAGGTGGCGACCGCAAGAATACGTTCAACATTTCCACAACGGCTTGTTTCGTCATTGCTGGCGCAGGCTATAAGGTAGCCAAGCATGGCAACTATGCGGCGACGAGTGTGAGCGGTGCTTCGAATGTCATCAAGAACCACGGCGTTCAGTTCACCGACGACATTGACAAGCTGAACCGCAGCATCAATGAGGCGGGCATCGTTTATCTCCATGCGCAGCTTTTTGCCAAGGCGATGAAGTTTGTCGGTCCTATCCGCAAGGCATTGCAGTTCCCTACGGTGTTCAATCTGTTAGGGCCTTTGGTAAACCCAAGTCAGCCTAAGTGCCAGTTGCTCGGTGTAGCCAACCTCGACCAGATGCGCCTTTACAGTCAGGTTTATCAGAAGATAGGCATCGACTACGGAATCGTGAATAGCATCGACGGCTATGATGAGATTTCCTTGACAGGCGACTTTAAGGTAACCACCAACAACTACGAGAAGATATTCAAGCCACAAGATCTTGGCTTCGGAATTGCCAAGCCTGAGGAAATCAAGGGTGGTGCCACAGAGGAAGAGGCGAAGGAAATCTTTGATGCCGTCTTGGAGAACAGAGCCTTGCCAGCTCAGAAGAACATCGTCCTAGCCAATGCAGCCTTCGGCATCCAGGTGATGGAGAAGGGCAAGAAGAGCATCGAGGAATGTGTGGAGATTGCTAGAGAGAGCATCGACAGTGGCAAGGCACTCGCTACATTCAAGAAATTTGTGGAACTGAACTCATAAAGGTAAAAGTGTAAAAAAGTAAAAAGGTAGAAATGGCTGATATATTAGAAGAAATTGTCGCTCACAAGCGAATCGAGATAGACCAGCGCAAACGCTTCATCTCTCCCCGACAGATGATAACGCTCACTGAGCAGAAGATGCAGGAGAATGATGGCAAGGTGGTAGGGGGCAGTATGAGGGAGGCATTGATGAATTCCTCGACTGGCATCATCGCCGAGTTTAAGCGCAAGTCACCTAGCAAGGGATGGATCAAGGAAGAGGGAAAGGCGAGCGTCATCCCATTGAGCTATCAGCAGAATGGTGCTTCGGCTCTCAGCATCCTCACCGACATTGACTATTTCGGTGGCTATGATGAGTTCATCCAGGAGGCTCGACACGTTGGTGTCTCTATACCTATATTATATAAGAACTTCGTCATCGAGGAATATCAGCTGCTTCAGGCTCGCTATTGTGGGGCTTCGGCTGTTCTCTTAATTGCTGCTTGTCTGAAGAAGGATGAATGCAAGCGACTTTTGGAGATGGCTCACCAGTTGGGATTGGAGGTTCTCTTGGAGATGCACAATGAGCGAGACTTCGAATACGCTGAGCTGGAGCCTGACATGTATGGCATCAACAACCGCAACCTCGGAACTTTTGTCACGGATGTGGAGAACAGTTTCCGCCTTGCCGAGCAGCTTCCTAAGGATGTCTGCCGAGTGAGCGAGAGCGGAATCTCTAATCCGGATGTCGTGAAGAGACTACGTGAAGAAGGTGGTTTCAGGGGTTTTCTCATGGGCGAGCAGTTTATGAAACAAGAAAATCCTGGTGAGGCACTCGCAGAATTCATACAGAATTTAAACGGAAAATGATATGATAGTAAAGGTTTGTGGCATGCGTGATGCTGACAATGTGCAGCAGGTGGCGCAACTCGGAGTAGATATGATGGGCTTCATCTTCTATCCTAAGTCGCCTAGATGTTTCAATGATGTGAAGGATACTGAGGATTCCAAGGGTTCTGAAGAGTCAAAAGATTCTAAGGATGATTTCTTTGTCCTTCCACGTACTGAGGCGGATGAGAACGTGAAGCGAGTGGGGGTGTTTGTTGACGCTGAGTTTCCTGACATCGAACGCCAGATATTACGCTTGGGGCTGGATGCAGTTCAGTTTCATGGGAATGAGAGTCCTGAGTTTATTAAGGATTTTCAGGAGATGAACAACGACTTCCTGTTCAATTATATCAAGCCTTGGCTAGAGGAGCATGGGCTTCCTTTCCAGACGAAGCCTCTCCAGATTATCAAGGCTATCAGCGTATCCACAGCCGAGGACATTCAAAAATATAAGGAGTATGTAGGCGCTGTTGACCTCTTCCTCTTCGATACCAAATGTAAGACGGTGGGCGGAAGTGGTCAGCAGTTTGATTGGCAAGTCTTGGAGCAATATGATGGCGATGTGCCTTTCCTCTTGAGTGGAGGCATCGGTCCCCAAGATGCAGAGAAAGTCAAGAACTTTCATCATCCTAAGTGCATCGGCATCGATTTGAACTCTAAGTTCGAGATTGAGCCAGGCTTGAAGGATGTAGAGAAACTGAAGACCTTTTTGGGAAAGGTAAAAGGGTAAAAAAGTAAAAAGGTAAAAAATAGGAAAATTATGAATAAGATAAACGCATTATTTGCAAACAATAAAGACCGCAAGCTGTTGAGCTTGTATTTCTGCGCTGGTTGTCCAACCCTCGATGGCACAGGCGATGTTATCAAGGCGATGGAACGCAAGGGTATCGATATGATAGAGGTCGGCATTCCATTCAGCGACCCATTGGCTGATGGCCCTGTAATCCAGAGTGCCGGCACCAAGGCATTGAAAAATGGCATGACCGTGAAGACACTCTTCGCCCAGCTGAAGGCTATCAAGGACGAGGTGCAGATTCCATTGGTGTTGATGGGTTATCTCAATCCTATCATGCACTATGGCATCGAGGCATTCTTCCAAAGTTGTGTGGAGTGCGGCGTGAGTGGTACTATCATCCCAGATCTTCCTTTTGATGATTATCTGAAGGTGGTAAAGCCTATCGCCGATAAGTATGACGTGCGTGTCATCATGATGATTACACCAGAGACCAGCGAGGAGCGCATCCGATTTATCGACGAGCATACCGACGGTTTTATCTATATGGTCAGTTCGGCTAGCATCACGGGTGCGCAGAGCAACTTTGGCGATGCCAAGTTGGCTTACTTCAACCATATCAACAGCATGAACCTGCGCAACCCTCGTATGATTGGTTTCGGCATCAGCAACAAGCAGACCCTGACCAGTGCGCAAGACAATGCAGCAGGTGCCATCATCGGCAGTAAGTTTGTTACCTTGCTCAATGAGACAGGTAATCCAGATGAGGCATTGGATAAGCTTTTTGAGTGCCTCAAAAAGTAAATTTAACATTTAACATTCAACATTTAACATTGAATAAGATGTATCAAGTAGACGATAAAGGATTTTTCGGAAAATTCGGTGGCGCATACGTGCCAGAGATATTATATAAGTGTGTGACAGAACTCCAGGAGGCTTACAAACCTATCATCGAGAGCGAGGAGTTTAAGAAAGAGTATCATCAGTTGTTGAAGGACTATGTGGGTCGTCCTTCACCTCTTTATTATGCCAAGCGCATGAGCGAGAAGTATGGTTGCCAGTTGTACCTAAAGCGTGAGGACTTGAACCATACGGGCGCCCACAAAATCAACAATACCATCGGTCAGATTCTGATGGCAAAGAAGATGGGCAAGACTCGCATCATCGCTGAGACAGGCGCTGGTCAGCACGGTGTGGCAACAGCAACCGTTTGTGCCTTGATGAACATGAAGTGCGAAATCTTCATGGGTGCTACCGATGTGGAACGCCAGCATACCAACGTGGAACGTATGAAGATGCTCGGTGCCAAGGTGAACCCTGTCCGCACAGGCAACATGACCCTGAGCGATGCTTGTTCTGAGGCTATCCGCGACTGGTGCTGCCACCCACAAGATACTTTCTATATCGTAGGTAGCACAATGGGCCCACATCCATATCCAGATATTGTGGCAAAGATGCAGAGCGTTATCTCTGAGGAACTGAAATGGCAGCTAGAGGAGAAAGTAGGACGTGATTATCCTGACTATCTCATCGCTTGTGTGGGTGGTGGCTCAAACGCCGCTGGTACCATCTACCACTATATTGATGACGACCGTGTGCAGATTTACTTGGCTGAGGCTGCTGGCCACGGCATCGATACCGACTATACCGCCGCTACCATGCACTGTGGTACAGAGGGAATCATCCATGGTGCTCGCACCCTCGTGATGCAGACCGATGATGGTCAAATCAAGGAAGCCTTTACCATCAGTGCAGGCTTGGATTATCCAGGCATTGGCCCTATGCACGCCGACTTGGCTACCAGGGGCAGAAGCCATGTGCTCGCCATCAAGGATGATGAGGCTATCTATGCTGGCTATGAGTTGACTCGTATGGAGGGCATCATCCCAGCCATCGAGAGTGCCCACGCCGTGGCAGCCCTGAAGAAGATGAAATTCAAGAAAGACGATGTCGTGGTCTTGACCGTATCAGGTCGTGGCGACAAGGATGTCGAGACTTATCTCAAGAACAAAGAAATGGCTAAGGAACATGGAAACTTTTAACTATACGACAAAGACTCGCAAGATTCTCGCCGACCTCTATACACCGGTGGGAGTCTATATGCGATTGAGAGATATTTATCCCCAGTCGGCTCTGATGGAGAGTAGCGACTATCATGGTTCGGAAAACTCTCGTTCTTTCATCGGCGTGCATCCGATGGCAAGCATTGCCGTGGGGCATGGCATCGTGACCGCCACTTATCCTGACGGCACCGTGGAAAAGCAAGAACTCCCTGCTTTCGGCGAAGGAAAGGGAGAGGAATGCAAGCTCGCCATCTCGAAGGCTATCAACGATTTTATCCATTCGTTCCATGTAGAGGGTGAAGGCAAGGACTTTTGCGGTCTCTATGGCTTTACCACCTTCAATGCCGTGCGCTACTTCGAGAATATTCCCGTGAAGGATACCACGATGGAGAAGAATGATGCACCAGACATATATTATATCATGTATAAGGACATCATCGTCTTTGACCACTTCAATAACACCATGGAACTGATTACGCTGGGCGATGAGGCTGAACTGGATGCGCTGATGAAGGCGGTGAACAAGGCTAACGTGAAGCCATACGATTTCCATCCGGTAGGCGAAACCTTCTCAACCCTGACCGACGAGGAACATAAGGCTAACATCAGAAAGTGCATCCAGCACTGCTTGCGTGGCGATGTGTTCCAGATTGTGGTAAGCCGTCGATTCATCCAGAAGTATGAGGGTGATGACTTCAAACTCTATCGTGCGCTTCGCAGCATCAACCCATCGCCTTATCTCTTCTATTTCGACTTCGGAGGCTTCCGCATCTTCGGTTCTTCGCCTGAGACCCACAACCGCATCGTGGGCGATAAGGCTTTCATCGACCCGATAGCTGGAACCACCAAGCGTACAGGCGATATGGAGAAAGACCGCAAGGCTGCCGAGTTCTTGCGCAACGACCCGAAGGAGAATGCCGAGCATGTGATGTTGGTGGATTTGGCTCGCAATGACTTGAGCCGTAACTGCCATGGGGTAAAAGTGGATTTCTATAAGGACATGCAGTTCTATAGCCATGTCATCCACTTGGTGAGCCGTGTGAGTGGTGTGCTCGACAAGGATGCCGACCATATCAAGGAGTTTATCGACACCTTCCCTGCTGGTACGCTGAGTGGTGCGCCAAAGGTGAGAGCCATGCAGATTATCTCGGAGTTGGAGCCACACAACCGTGGAGCCTACGGTGGCTGCATCGGCTTTATCGGTCTGAATGGCGACCTCAACCAAGCCATCGTCATCCGTACCTTCATCAGCCGAAATGGTGAGCTCTGGTTCCAGGCTGGTAGCGGAGTCGTGGCAAAGAGCAACGACCAGTATGAGTTGGAGGAGTGTAATAACAAATTAGGTGCGCTTACGAAAGCCATCCATATAGCAGAAAAATTATGAAGATAGTAATCATAGATAATTACGATTCCTTTACCTATAATCTTGCACATTTGGTGAAGGAACTAGGAGTGGAAGTGACGGTCTATCGCAACGACCAGTTCCAGCTGGGCGAGCTAGACCGCTTCGACAAAATCATCCTGAGTCCTGGACCGGGCATTCCTTCGGAGGCAGGCTTGTTGATGGATGTCATCAAGCATTATGCGGGCAGAAAGCCAATGCTTGGTGTGTGTCTGGGACATCAGGCGATAGGTGAGGCGTTCGGTGCAAGACTCACCAACCTGGCAGAGGTGTATCACGGTGTGGCAACTCCATGCACCCAGTTTGGCAATGACCCTATCTTTGCGGGCTTGCCTAAGCGCATAGAGATAGGTCGCTATCACTCTTGGGTGGTAGACAGAACCAACTTCCCAGAGTGCCTGGATGTTACGGCCGTGAGCGATGATGGTTGCATCATGGGCTTGAGGCATAAGAACTATGATATCCATGGCATCCAGTTCCACCCTGAGAGTGTCTTGACACCGGAGGGTAAGACGATGATAAAGAATTGGTTGGGAATGTGATAAAAAAGCCAGGGACTCATCAAAAGAAACAGAGGCTCATAAAAAAGCCAGGGACTCATTTCTGTAGGAGTCTCTGGCTTTATATTTTGATAACAGATTTACTTTTTATTGCAAGTCCCATGCCACGGCACTAGCGCCGAGCACAGCAGCCGAACTGCCGTCGAGGGTAGAAACCAAGAACTTGGCCTTGCCCTTGAAGATGTTGAGAACGTGCTTGTCGTAAGACTCCTTCACAGGCTTCATCAGCAGGTCGCCAGCCTTGGTCAAACCGCCGAAGAAGACGAATGCCTCTGGAGAAGAGAACGCTGCGAAGTCTGCGCAAGCCTCACCCAGCATATTGCCAGTAAACTCATATACGCGCTTAGCCAATGCGTCGCCCTTGCCAGCGGCTACGCTGACATCGTATGAGGTGATGTCCTCAGGCTTCATGTCACGGAGGATGGAAGGCTCGTCGCTCTTCTCCAAGAACTCACGTGCTGTGCGAGCCACGCCAGTGGCAGAGCAGTAAGCCTCCAGGCATCCCTTGCGACCACAGCCACAAGAGCGGCCTTCCTCGCCACGCACCATGCATACATGGCCCAGCTCGCCTGCGAAACCGTCGCAGCCGTAGACCATCTGGCCATTGATGACGATACCCGAGCCAACACCCGTACCGAGGGTGATGTCGATGAAGTTCTTCATGCCACGAGCCACGCCATAGGTCATCTCGCCGAGAGCGGCAGCGTTGGCGTCATTTGTGATACCCACTGGCAGACCGCCGAGGGCATCGCTGAACATCTTAGCCAATGGCACCACGCAAGTGTGGGCCCAAGGCAAGTTTGGAGCAAACTCGATGATACCGGTATAATAGTTAGCGTTAGGAGCGCCAATACCCATCGCCTTGATCATCTCGATGCCGCCCACGGTATCGATGATAGGCTGTAGAGCCTCGACGGCAGCCTTAACGTAGTCCTCTACTTTGTCGTACCCGCCAGTCTTGATGGCTGTGGTAGCTTTGATTTCGCCGCGGGCATCCACGATGCCGAACACAGAGTTGGTGCCTCCGAGGTCCAATCCGATAACATACGGCTTAAGCGCATTTTCTGTCATGTTTTCCTTGTTTTAATTAGTTAGAAATTCATTATTTTCTTGCAAAGATAGAAAAAGTTTCGCATAAAACAAACTTTTTGTGCAGAATTTGTGCGGAAAAAGTAAATAAAGTGAAGTTTTAGCGTAAAAAATTACTAGATGTGCCCGAAATTTTGTATCTTTGCCCCCTGTTATGAGTATAGCATTTCCAATAGAGATAAATATTCTTGATTTTATATTCAAGGGAATTATCATAGGTGTGATTGCCTCTGCCCCGATGGGACCAGTTGGCATCTTATGTATCCAGCGCACTTTGAACAAGGGGCGTTGGTATGGGTTTGTCACGGGCATCGGTGCCGCATGCAGCGACATCGTGTATGCGCTCTTCACGGGTCTCGGCATGAGCTTCGTGATGGATTTCGTCAACAATGCGCAGAACAAGTTCTACCTTCAGATTTTCGGCGGCATCCTGCTCCTCGTGTTCGGCATCTACTGCTTCAAGAGCAATCCGATGAAGAACATGCACAAGAGCAGCAACAAGCAGGGCACGTTGCTCCACAATGGCATCACGGCGTTTCTGGTTACGCTCAGCAACCCGCTCATCGTGTTCCTCTTCATGGCTACCTTCGCCCAGTTTGCCTTCGTGGTGCCCGACATGCCGGTGGAGATGACGGTGGGCTACATCAGCATCATCTTTGGCGCGTTGCTCTGGTGGTTTGGGCTGACATGGCTCATCGACAAGATTCGTGGCAAGTTTGATACCAATGGCGTCCTTATTATTAATAAGGTGATAGGCAGCGTGGTCATCATCTTCTCAGTCATCGCCCTCATCGGAACGATATTCAATCTGTATCATTTACCAGAATTTTAAGTTATGTTTGTAGCAAAGGAATTAAGAGAAAAGAGTATCGCAGAATACCTGTTGTATATGTGGCAGATAGAGGACATCATCCGTGCCTACGGCTGCTCGCTGCCTGTCATCAAGAAAAACTATATTGAGCGTTTCAACTTCTCGGAAGAGCAGAAAGACGAGGAGATAGACTGGTTTGGCAACCTCATCCGCATGATGAACGAGGAGGGGAAGCGTGAGAGCGGCCACCTCAACATCAACAAGGTGCTCTTGCAGGATGTCATCGACCTGCATGCCCGGTTGCTCCAGAGCACCAGGTTCCCTATCTACAATGCCGAGTACTACAAGGTGTTGCCGTTTATCGTGGAGCTGCGCAACCGTGGCGACAAGGAGCTCAACGAGATTGAGACTTGCCTCGATGCCCTCTATGGCGTGATGATGCTCCGCTTGCAGAAGAAGACCATCAGCCCGGAGACCGAGAAGGCCATCAAGGAGATAACCGTCTTCGTGGGGCTGCTCAGCGACTATTACGTCAAGGATCGTAGCGAGGGACTGAAGTTTGACGACGACGACATGTAGGGAAGTTAGGAGTCAGGAGCTTGAAGTTAGGAGTTAGAAGTTTTTATAACAAGAATACATTCAAAAGATAAAGGACACATTATAATATATTTATGAACGAGATACAAAGAAGAAGAACGTTTGCCATCATCTCTCACCCTGATGCTGGTAAGACGACATTGACGGAGAAGTTCTTGCTCTTCGGTGGACAGATTCAGGTGGCAGGTGCCGTTAAGAACAACAAGATTCGCAAGACCGCTACTTCCGACTGGATGGACATCGAGAAGCAGCGTGGTATCTCCGTGTCGACTTCCGTGATGGAGTTCGACTACTTGCCAGACGGACAGACTGGCGAGCCATACAAGGTGAACATCCTCGACACCCCGGGTCACCAAGATTTCGCTGAGGATACCTATCGCACCTTGACTGCCGTAGACTCTGCCATCATCGTGGTAGACTCTGCCAAGGGTGTGGAGGCGCAGACACGCAAGCTGATGGAGGTCTGCCGCATGCGCAACACGCCTGTCATCATCTTCATCAACAAGATGGACCGCGAGGGCCGTGACCCATTTGATGTGCTCGATGAGTTGGAGGAAGAATTGAAAATCAAGGTTCGCCCATTGTCCTGGCCTATCGGCCAGGGCGCTCGATTCAAGGGCGTTTACAATATCTATGAGCACCAGCTCAACCTCTTCACGCCAAACAAGCAGCGTGTTACCGAGAAGGTGGAGGTGGACATCCAGTCCAAGGAGCTCGACGAGCGAGTAGGCGAGCGTGAGGCCAGCCAGCTGCGCGAGGAGCTGGAGCTGGTGGATGGCGTTTACCCAGAGTTTGAGGTGGAGACTTATCGCTCTGCCGAGGTGGCACCAGTGTTCTTCGGCTCTGCCTTGAACAACTTCGGTGTGCAGGAGCTCTTGGACTGCTTCGTCCAGATAGCCCCATCTCCTAAGCCAACCCAGGCAGAGGAGCGAGAGGTGAAGCCAGAGGAGCCTAAGTTTACGGGCTTCATCTTCAAGATTACCGCCAACATCGACCCTAACCACCGCTCATGTATCGCATTCTGCAAGATTTGCTCAGGCAAGTTTGTCAGAAACCAGCCTTACTACCACGTGCGATTGGACAAGACCGTGCGTTTCTCTTCGCCTACCCAGTTTATGGCGCAGCGCAAGAGCACCATCGACGAGGCTTACCCTGGCGACATCGTGGGCTTGCCAGACAATGGCATCTTCAAGATAGGTGATACCTTGACCGAGGGCGAGAAGATTCACTTCCGTGGATTGCCTTCGTTCTCTCCACTCCTGTTCAAGTATATCGAGAACGACGACCCGATGAAGAGCAAGCAGTTCCAGAAGGGACTGGAGCAGTTGATGAACGAGGGTGTTGCCCAGCTGTTCGTCAACCAGTTCAATGGCCGTCGCATCGTGGGTACCGTGGGTCAGCTCCAGTTTGAGGTTATCCAGTATCGCCTGGAGAACGAGTACAACGCCAAGTGCCGCTGGGAGCCAGTTCACCTGCACAAGGCGTGCTGGATAGAGGCCGACGACGAGAAGGAGCTGGAGAACTTCAAGAAGCGCAAGTACCAGTACATGGCAAAGGACATCGAGGGCAGGGATGTGTTCCTCGCCGACTCAGGCTATGTATTGCAGATGGCTCAGCAAGACTTCGAGCATATCAAGTTCCACTTTACCTCAGAGTTCTAGCCCATGAACTCTAGGGGATAAGAAGGCAAAAAAAAAAGAAAAAGTAAAAAATATAGGGGCTCGGAAAGGCCTCTGCACAATCATAAGAAGAGAGCTTGGAAAAGCCTCTGCACAATCATAAGAAGAGAGCTTGGAAAGGCCTCTGCACAATCATAAAAAGGGAAATGGTAATGGATGAAGAGATTTTAGAAGAACGGCAGCAAGGGTGGGTCGCCAAGATGGTGGCCTGGCAAAAGGCGCACATCACGGAGCGCCAGATGACCTTGATATTGGCTTTTATCATAGGCGTGCTCGCTTCGGTGGCAGGCTACTTCCTCCATGGTATCGTGCACGAGATACAGGTGCTGCTCACCTCGGGTTTCCAGAAGAGCACTTACAACTTGCTCTTCTTGCTCTTCCCGATAGTGGGCATCTACCTCACCTCGCTCTTCATCAAGTATGTGGTGCGCGACAACATCTCGCATGGCATCACCCGTGTGCTCTACGCCATCTCTACGAAGAACTCTAAGCTGAGGGCGCACAACTGCTGGTCGTCGGTGGTAGCCTCGGGCATCACCATCGGCTTCGGTGGCTCCGTGGGCGCCGAGGCGCCTATCGTGCTCACGGGCTCCGCCATCGGCTCCAACCTGGGGCAGCTCTTCCGCATGGACAAGAAGACGATGATCTTGCTGGTGGGCTGCGGGGCGAGTGCCGCCATCGCCGGAATCTTCAAGGCACCGATAGCCGGGCTTGTCTTTACGCTGGAGGTGCTGATGGTAGACCTCTCGATGGCGTCGCTGCTGCCGATACTGATTTCCTGCGTCACAGCCACTTGCTTCACCTACATCCTGATGGGCTCCAAGTCGCTCTTCGACTTCACCCTTACCAGCCCGTGGGTGCTCGACCGCACGCCAGCCTGCATCCTGCTGGGTGTGTTCTGCGGCTTGGTGAGCCTCTACTTCATGCGTACCATGTCGGCTTGCGAGGGCTTCTTCGCCAAGCTGTCGCAGTACCCGTATGTCAAGCTCATGTTTGGCGGTCTCATCCTGAGCTCGCTCATCTTCCTCTTCCCTTCGCTCTATGGCGAGGGCTACTCGGCGGTCAACATCCTCTTGAAGGGCCGCTCCGAGGCAGACTGGGGGCAGGTGATGGGCAACTCGCTCTTCTATGGCCACAACCAGCTCCTGATACTCTACATCGGTCTGGTGACCTTCACCAAGGTGTTTGCCACCTCAGCCACCAATGGCAGTGGCGGATGCGGCGGAACGTTTGCCCCTTCGCTCTTCATCGGCGGCTTCGCGGGCTTCTTCTTCGCACGCCTCTGGAACGTGAACCAGGTGGGCATCTACGTGCCCGAGCAGAACTTCACCCTGCTGGGCATGGCGGGCGTGATGACGGGCGTGATGCACGCGCCGCTCACGGGCATCTTCCTGATAGCCGAGCTGACCGGTGGCTACCAGCTCTTCATGCCGCTGATGATAGTCTGCATCTCGTCGCTGCTCACCATCAGCATCTTCGAGAGCCACAGCATCTATGCCCTGCGCCTGGCGCGTGAGGGCAAGCTCCTGACTCACCACATAGACAAGGCGGCTCTCACCCTGATGGGCATGCAGAGCATGGTGGAGAAGGATTACCACCCCGTGAAGCCCGACCTGCCGATGGGCAAGCTGGTATCCGAGATAAGTCGCAGCAACAACAACTTCTTGCCGGTGGTAGACGATGCCGGTGTGTTGCAGGGCGTGATAGACATCACCAAGATACGCCACATCATCTTCCGCAGCGAGCTCTACTCCCGGTTCTCCGTGCGCCAGCTGATGATTCAGCCTTCCGCCGTACTGAGCGAGAACGAGAAGATGGACGAGGTGATGAGGAAGTTTGATGAGACCGATGCCGCACAGCTGCCAGTGGTGGATGTCAACGGCGTGCTCAAGGGATACATCAGCCGAACCAAGATATACGGCGTCTATCGCCAGATTGTCGCCGACATCTCGGCGGAGTAATTTTTAGTTAGGAGTTAGGAGCTTCTGAAAATAAAAAAAGAGAGTGCGGAGTTCTTCCGACATATAAAAAAGGAGAAGATATTTTATGGAGAAAAAAGATTTGAGAATCATATTCATGGGAACCCCCGAGTTTGCGGTGGAATCTCTCAAGCGCCTCGTGGAGGGCGGTTACAATGTGGTGGCTGTGGTTACACAGCCCGACAAGCCTGTGGGCAGGCATCAGGACACGTTGCAGCCTTCGCAAGTCAAGCAGTATGCCCTGTCGCAGAATCTGCCGGTGCTCCAGCCTGTCAAGATGAAGGACCCGGAGTTTGTGGAGCAGTTGCGCTCTTACCATGCCGACCTGCAGGTGGTGGTGGCCTTCCGCATGTTGCCTGAGGTGGTGTGGGCGATGCCTCGCTTCGGCACCTTCAATGTGCATGCTGCCCTCCTGCCTCAGTATCGTGGTGCCGCGCCTATCAACTGGGCGGTCATCAACGGCGAGACCGAGACGGGTGTCACCACCTTCTTCCTCGACCATGACATCGACACCGGTCGCATCATCATGCAGAAGAGCTTCCCTATCCCCGACACCGCCAACGTGGAGTATGTCTACGACGGACTGATGCACCTCGGGGCGGAACTCGCCCAGGAGACCGTCGATGCGCTGCTGGCGGCCGATGGCGACATCCAGTCGATGCCACAGGAGACCCTCATCGGCGAGGGCGTGGAACTGAAGCCTGCGCCAAAGATTTTCAAGGACACCTGCCGCATCGACTTCCATAAGCCAGCCAAGCAGGTCTACGACTTCATCCGTGGTCTCTCTCCTTATCCTGGTGCGTGGACGGAGATCAAGAAGAAGGAGACCACCAGCAAGATACAGGTGCTCAAGATATTCGAGGCATGGAAGACCGACCATAGCCGTGGCATGGCCCCAGTGGGCTCCTTCCGCATCTTCGAGAAGCGATTGCAGGTGGCTTGCCTGGATTGCTGGCTCGACATCATCCAGTTGCAGCTCAGCGGCAAGAAGCGCATGGATGCGAATGCCTTCCTCAACGGTATGAAAGACATCGCCTGCTATGAGTGCATCCAGAAGGACTTGGAGGATGATTTCTAGGCGAAAGTTTTCGCATTTTTGCATGGCATCATGAGATAGATTATCATTTTGCATTTTATAGTATAGGACAGATTATAAATAGACAGGAATTATGACACAGGAACAAGACATAAAGAATGCAGTAGACTGCATGCGCAAGGGTGGGGTGATACTTTACCCTACCGATACGGTTTGGGGCATCGGATGCGATGCCACGAATGCCGAGGCGGTAGCCAAGGTTTACGAGATCAAGAAGCGTGACGACTCCAAGGCTCTCATCTGCCTCATCGACTCTGCCGACCGCATGGCACGCTATTTCCGCAACGTGCCTCAGGTGGCGTGGGACTTCATCGACGCCGCCATGCCAGTGAAGCCTACCACGGTTATCCTGGACGACGCCTCGGGCGTAGCCAACAATCTCGTGGCAGAGGACGGCAGCCTGGCGATGCGCGTTACCTACGAGCCATTCAGCAAGGAGCTGTGCTATCGCTTCCAGAAGCCTATCGTGAGCACGAGTGCCAACGTGAGTGGCGAGCCTGCGGCGCAGAACTATTGCGACATCTCGCAGGAGATACTTGACGCGGTCGACTATGTATGCTGGAGCCGTCGCCAGGAGCACAAGCCTCATACCCCTTCCAGCATCGTGAAGCTGGGTAAGGATGGTGAGGTCAAGATAATAAGATAGAAATCTCTTACAAAATAATGGAAGAGGTGCGAAAGGAGCAAGGCGTTGCCCCTTTCTTAATCATATATTTTATTTGTAAATTAAATAGGGCTTGAGGGAATCGCGTGAGCGATAGACCTCAAGCCCGCTTTTTTCTAGTAGCTTGTCTTAGCTTCCGTTACATACAGCTCGACACCCCCAGGGATGTAGCGATGGCCGTAAGAATCGAGATTGCTATCTGCAGGATAGCCTTCCATGTTTCCTTTTTCATAATCCTTTTACCTTTCTTTTCCCTTTAAAATTATTCCCTTTAAAATTATTCCCTTTAAAATTATTCGACCTGTACGGTTGAAATTGCCTATACGCCCTGAAAGGGCAGAAGCACTCAG
>CAVCRI010000022.1:0-27091 GCA_963604545.1 Lachnospiraceae bacterium
CACCCTCGTAGACCTTGCCGTTTTGATAGTCTATCCATTTGCCCTTTGGCAAGTAAACGGTACGGCTGTTGCCTGATTCCAAGAGAGGGGCAACGAGCATCTGCGAACCATACATATACTCATCCTCCACCTGCCAAGCACCAGCATCGTGAGGGAACTCTACGAAGAGGGCACGTACCATAGGAAGACCCTTCTCTGAGCAATCCTTAGCCTGCGCATAGACGTATGGCATCAACTGATACTTCATCTCGGCATTGGCACGGAAGGCATCGGTAAAGTCCTTGCTGATAAGCCATGGTTCTGTAGGAGGCGCACCGTGGGCACGAGTATGAGAACTCAAGAAACCGAATGGCAACCAACGGCGATAGAGGTCGTCTGGACTCTGGGTAACATGGGAAACGCTGGCTACCTGCCCAAGCACTACGAGCCCAAATGACACCCTCATGGTCTGGGGTGTTAGCCTTCACAGCCTCCCAAAGTGCCTTGTTGTAGCGCAATGGATAGAGGTTGTGCTCATAGAAGCCTGTCTTGCCACTGGCGTAGAGACCATCGTAAGGGGCTGCCTCGCCAAAGTCGCATTTGATAACGCTCACGCCCTGCTTGATGAGGTTGGCAATCTTGCCCTGATACCAGCTTACTGTCTTTGGATTGGAGAGGTCGAGCACGGCATCCTCATAGTTCAATGTACCATTGGCATTGTGGACAGCCATACCACCATCCACCAATTCGTGGAAGTAACGGTTCTTTGGTGTAAAGTATGGCAACTGCCAGAGACAGGTGTGGAAACCATCTTTCTTCAGCGACTTCAACATGCCAACTGGGTCTTTGAATCTATCCTTGGCAAACTCGTAGTCGCATTGCCAATCTACACCAAACCAGCCTGTGTCGAAGTGGATGACATCAGCAGGAATCTTATTGGCTCTCAACTGCTTGGCAACCTCCAAACCTTCCTTCTGAGAGAAGTAAGAGATGCGGCTCATCCAAGTACCAAAGGTCCAGAGTGGCAACATTGGTGACTTGCCTGTTACGTTGGTATACTCGTTGAGAATCTCCTTTGGCTCGCCGAAGAAGACGAAGAAGTCCATCGTCTCATCACCCATAAAGAAACGCTGTGCCCCGATGTAACTGGCACCGAAATCGGCTGTGGTTGGGGCTGAGGTGTGCATGAAGAAACCATAGCCTCGATTAGAGAAATAGAAAGGCACTGGCTTGTACATACCATCGGTCTCTGGTCCTTGTGGGTCTACCACAGAGATGTTTACCTTCTGACCTACCTTATTCAAAGAGGTGAAGCTCTCACCGCAACCATAAATGCGCTCTCCTGGTGAAAGCATGAACACTGGGTTGATGCTGCGAGAGTTGTCTGAGCCACGCTTGATAAAGTTGAAAGGCAACAGCTTGACCTGTGTACTGTCGTTGTCGATGATGTGGCGAGTCTGTGTCAGAATCTTTCCGTTAGCATCACGGAGGATGAGGCGGAATGGAAATTTCTGGATTTCAAGCTCACCATTCTTGTTCTTATAGATGATGCTCTTGTCATTGGCAGATGTATTCCATCTTCCCCTGGCGATGCGAGCGTTGCTGTTGCCCGTGTTCTCGGCGATGTACTCTGGAGAGAACATTGGGTCGTTGGCATCATCCATCTTGGGTTCGATAGGCGATGTGAAGAGGGTGACACGCAGGGTGCAATCGTCAATCTTCTGAACCTTAATCTTTAGATTAGGGTCGTTGTCGTACTGGGTATCAGGGAAGTCGAGCATGTGCATGCGGACTGGCCAGTAACCATTCAGGTTGAAAGCCTGGCGTGGTGCCAAGCGATAACGCTTCCAGTTGAGCAAACCTTCTCCCTTGTTGAGGTCATAGCCTGCGATACTGTCTGCCAAGAAATAGGTGTTGGCGAGGTCGGAGAAGTCGCCCGACATATCCTTGGCTTGACACTGGAGATACTCAATGCCATTGTTGGTTTGGAGCTGTGCCTGGGCAGCCACTGTGCTACCAAGAACACAAAATGAAACTATAATTTTCTTCATAAGCATTTATCCGTAAAACGTACTAAAATTACCCTTAAGGCTAAATATTTGTACCCTTAAGGAAAAATATTTTTTCCCTTAAGGGTAAATAAAATTCTACCTAAAGGCATTTCTCGCTAACTTTTGGGCTTTATAACCTCACAACTCTATTGAAGCATCTTTGAGGTCAACAGCCTGAGCTTTCAAGGCTCCCTTGCCTTTCAAGACTACGACACACTTACCAAAGAAAGCCTTGCGCTGTGGGTCGGTGAAACGCTCAAGAGATGTCTGACAACCATTGTCTGTACCCAAAATCTTAGCATCATTACCTTCCACTGTAAAGAATATCTGGTTGTCGGCACTAGGGCAGAGGTTGCCGTACTTGTCGACTACGTTTACTTCCACAAAGGTAGTTGGCTCATTTGCACCAAATGCCTCAGTTCCCTGATAGGTCTTCTTCAAGACGATATGGTCTGGAGCACCTGCGGTCTTGATGATTTGTTCTCCTACCTTCTTGCCATCCTTGCGAGCGATAACCTTTACCTCTCCTGGCTCGAAGGTTACGCGCCACATCACGTGATATTCTGTACTCTTGTTGTAAGCATCGCCTTCATTCTGCGCACCATAGACGGTCTTCTTGCGGATGCCCTGGCTCTTGCCATTGACAAAGAGTTCCACCTCGTCAGCATGGTTGTAGTAGCACCACATATCGATGGTTTGACCAGGAATCCAGTTCCAGTGAGGGAAGAGGTGGAGCACGTCCTTGTTGGTCCACTCACTCTGATACATATAGTAGCTATCCTTTGGCAGACCAGCCAAGTCGATGATACCGAAGTAGCTGCTGCGAGCAGGATAAGCGTATGGGGTAGGTTCGCCAATATAGTCGAAACCTGTCCAGATGAACTGTCCTCCTATAAAGTCATTGTGCTTCACTACATCCCAAGTCTCCTCGTGGGTGCTACTCCAAGAGGCGTGCATATTATCGTAAGCCGAACACATATAAGAAGGGTCGGTGTATGGCAACCACCACTCCTTAGGCGCCTTGATGATGCTATCGGATGGCATCTTGTAGAAGCCACGGGTTTGGAGGGCAGAAACACTCTCGGAGAAGATGAATGGCTTGTTAGGAAAATTCTTTGGCACATCCTTGACCCACTGATGATGGTAGTTGAAGCCGATGACATCAATGGCACCACTCTTGAAGAGGTGATTCTTTGGGTCTGGCTCGTTACATCCGGCGGTGATAGGGCGTGTGCCCCAAGGGTCGTACGCCTTTACAACCTCGGCAAGGTGCTGGGTAAGCAGGGAGTTGACGCTCAACTCATCGCTATTAGCCAAGGTAGAGGCATCATGACCAGCATTCAGAATGAGGTTTGCCTGTTCCAAGGACAAGGTATCGGCTGCCGCATCCGACCACTGTTCGAGTACCTCGTTACCGATACTCCACATGATGATGCTAGGATGGTTGCGGTCACGCTTCACGAGGTCTGAGAGGTCACGCTGATGCCATTTGTCGAAGAAACGAGCATAGTCGTTCTGCGATTTCTTTCTGCGCCACATATCAAAGCTCTCGTCCATCACGAGGATTCCCATCGAGTCGCACATGTTCAAGAGTTCTGGGGCAGGAGGATTATGACTACTGCGAACAGCATTCACACCCATGTCTCGAAGGATGGTGAGCTTGCGATGCAATGCGTCCTCGTTGAGAGCAGCACCGAGGCATCCAAAATCGTGGTGCTCGCAGACACCATTCAGTTTCAGGTTCTCACCATTGAGGAAGAAACCCTTCTTGGCATCAAACTTCACATCACGGAAAGCTGTGGTGGTAGTCTCTGTATCCACTACCTTGCCGCCTACCAATAGCTCACTCTTCACGGTGTAGAGATATCCCTTGCCAATGCCCCACAGAGTAGGATTCTTCACATTCAATGTCTGTTCCTTAGAGCCACTGGTCTGTGTGGCAACAACCTTTCCGGCAGCATCATAGATAGTATTGCGGAAAGCAGGCTTGACAGATGAAGCCCCTGTTCGCTTGCCTTTCTTGGCTCCCGATGTGTGGACATTGCCTTCATCCACCCAGTCCACGTTCACCTTCACCGTTCCATCAGGGGTAGTGGAAACATACTGTCCCCACTCAGCGATGTGAATGTTCTTGCTCTTGCCGAGCCAAACATGGCGATAGATACCACAACCTGAATACCAACGGCTGTTAGGCTGGTCGCTATTGTTGACCTTGACGGCTATGACATTATCCCCCTTCTTATTAATATAAGGTGTAAGGTCGTACTCAAAGGTACTGTAGCCGTAAGGGCGAGTACCCAACTTATGTCCATTGATATAGACGGTGGAGTTCATATATACACCATCGAAGGTGATGAAATAGCGGTCTACCTTCTCCTTAGGATTCACCGTGAAGTGCTTGCGATACCAACCTGTACCGCCAGGCAAGGCTCCACCACTGGCACCCGAAGGATTGCTAGGCAAGAAATCGCCCTCGATAGCCCAGTCGTGCGGCAAGTCGAGATGTCGCCAAGCCATATCGGCATAACTGCTCTTTTCCATACCAGCAGAATCGGCTAAAGCGAAAAGCCAGCCCTTGTCGAAGTTCTGACGCTCACGAGCAGATGCTGGCAATGCAGCCAAAGATGCCATCAAAATAGCAGAAAAAAAGATTTTCTTCATAGAAATTTCTTATTAAAAATGAAAAAAGCCCCCTCCATCCAATCTTTTCATTGGACAGAAAGGGCTTTTCAGAATATTTTTACTTCAATTTTACGGTAACAGCCTGTCCAGCGTACTTCACCATCTTACCCTTAGGTGCCTTGGCGAGACTTACGCCCTGGTTGTTGTTGGCATTGACGAGCACTACATTGAAGCGACGCTTCTGGAGCATACCATCGAATGACCCCTTGCGAGCGCCGATGATAACGGTCTTCTGTGCATCATTGTAATTGATGTCGATAGTGCTGTACTTACCCTTCTCGTAGTTGTAGTTAGTACCCTCGTCCTCATAGATAGTGAACTGACCATCCTTGCCAGCATATACATAGAGGTCGATGAGCTCAGGCTTCTTCTCGTCACTCCACTCCATCTCAGGACCTACAGGGAGAATGGCACCCTCTGGTACGAAGACTGGAATCTTATCGTATGGAGCATCAGCCAAGATGGTCTGACCACCTGCATAGTACTTGCCTGTATAGAAGTCATACCAGCCCTTCTGCTTTGGCAGATAAACGTTGCGGCTATACTTCTGATACTCGCCCACAGGACAAGCCATCAAAGCAGAACCAAACATCCACTGGTCCTTGATGTCGTATACATTGTCATCACCATTGAAGTCCATCACGAGCGCACGCATCATGGTGTAGTCCTTCAAGTGAACCATACCTGCCATACTATAGAGGTAAGGCATCAAGCGATAACGGAGCTTGTCGTAAGCCACGATGGTCTTGTAAGCTGGGTGATCGGCTGGAGCGATGTTCCAGACCTCACGCAATGGCCACTGACCATGGGCACGGTAGAGAGGTACAAAGCAACCAAACTGGTTCCAACGAGCCTGCAACTCACGCCACTCCTTCAAGTCGGCATTCTCCTTGCCTGTCTTGTCAAACTCCTGCTGGGCAGCCACGTAACGGTTCTCAACGCAGAAACCGCCCTGGTCCATACCCCAGAAAGGAAGACCAGCGAGCGAGTAGTTCATACCAGCGGTCATCTGAGCACGCATATCCTCCCAACGGGTAGCGATGTCGCCAGACCATGTAGCTGTGCTGTAACGCTGCTCTCCTGCGAAACCAGAACGAGTCAAGAGGAAGACACGCTGATTAGGATTTACAGAACGCTGACCATTGTAGATGGCATCGGCATTCACGACGCTGTAAGCGTTGAAGTATTCGGTAGAAGTACCGAGGGCTGTAGGACCACAGAGAGTCTTGCGATACCACATTGGGGTACAGTCGCGAACGTTAGGCTCGGATGCATCCATCCACCAAGCGTCTACACCAAACTTATACTTGCTATAGAGGTTCTCGTCCATCTGGCGCCAGAACATCTTTCTTGCTCCAGCGTCGTAAGCATCATAGAATGAACCACGGTAGCCGAGCCAGTCGTGGATGTCATCCTTGATAGCCTGGTGGTACATCCAGCCCTTGGCATCGAGTTCCTTATAGTTCTTAACTGTATCATAGAACTTAGGCCATACAGAAATCATAAATCTTCCGTGCATAGCGTGTACACTGTCGAGCATAGCCTGTGGGTTAGGATAACGGGAAGCCTCAAAGTTGTGGCATCCCCATGCGTCGATTGGCCAGTAGTTCCAGTCCTGAACGATATTGTCCACAGGAATCTTGAGATCACGGAACTTCTTCATGTTGTCCTCGATGTCCTTGCTGCTCTGATAGCGTTCACGGCTCTGCCAGAAACCAAGCACCCACTTAGGATAAACAGGAGCCTTGCCTGTCAAGGTACGGTAGCCACTGATAACCTCATCCATATTCTTACCTGCGATGAAGTAGTAGTCCATATCAGGAGTCATCTCGCTCCAGATACTCAGCTGGTTCTTTTCTGCCTCTGAACGAGGAGCTGCTACGCGAAGTCCGCAATAAGAGACATCGCCATCAGGCTGCCACTCGATGCGGACAGGAGTCTTCTTACCCTTCTCGATAGCGGCAGTAAACTTATATGAGTTAGGGTTCCAAGCTGTACGCCAACGCTCTGGCACAACGAGCTTGCCATCAATATAAATTTTCATATAGCCAGCGTAGTAAAGGATGAACTGGTAGAAGCTATTGGCTGGAGCTTCCACATAACCCTCATATACTACCTTGGAACCATTCAAGGCAAAGCCCTTAGGGAGATTCTGAATACCACCCTTGTCAGTCTTGTTGCAAACCTCAGAAGTCTCAGGCATCGCATACTCGAAGTAGATGCTATCCTCGCCACGAACAATCTTCTGACCGTCCTTGGCAACGTAAGTACCAGTCAACTGACCTTCCTTGCCATCCTTGTCAAAGAGCTTGAAGGCACGATTCAACTGCAAATAATCCTCAGGGTTACCCCAACGGCAATATGAATAAGAATCCCAAAGAATACCATAATTCTTGTTGGAAACGACGAAAGGAACACTCACCTTAGTATTATACTGGAAGAGGTCCTCGTTCTTTCCCTTCATATTGAGTTCCTCGCTCTGGTGCTGACCTAAGCCATAGAAAGCCTCATTGTCTGGAGAGTCGAAGAGAGCACGCCATGACCAACCATGTTTCTGAGCCTCTGGCACCTTAGCGATGTCTACACCAATCTCACGGTCTGGCACGGTGAATGGCTTGAAAGTCTTGCCACCCTGAGCCACCTCATTGAGGAGCACATTGCCATTGTGGTCGTAGAACGTGATATGACCAGTAGCCTCGTTCAACACGGCACGCATGGCAGCGGTGGTGACAACAAGGTTGTCGCCCTGTTCGTCCACCTTATAATTAGCCTTGCTGTTCTGAGGCACGATAATCAAACTCTGCTTATCCTTGAAAGACTGTTCGGCTGTGGCTTGCACGCGAATAATCTTATCGCTTACCACCTGCAAGCGAATCTGGCTAGGACCAAAGTTTTGGTGTTGCTTCAACTGCACGGTAAGATAGTTACCGTTCTGACTGAATCCGGCTGCTTGGAGACCTGAGGCGCTCATAAACAGCACTGCTGAAATTAATAATGTCTTAGTTAGTCTCATGTCAATGTTTAACAGAATTAATAATTTGCGGCAAAGATACGGCTTTTATTCCGTATCCTTGGTGCGCAAATGTTTTAAAAGTGGGTATAAAATGTTAATGTCTACTCAGATTCAGCTAAATTCTTCTTATACTGAGAAGGTGTGATGCCATAAGTCTCCTGGAAATACTTGGAGAAGTAGCGTGGATTATTAAAGCCGACCTTATAAGCTATTTCGCTGATAGTGAGATCTGACGAATGCATCAATTGTTCTGCGTGCTGGATTCTTTTGGCGCGTAAATACTCTGAAGGTGTAATACCAGTGAGCGAAATCATGCGCTTATATAATTGTACACGAGAGATGCAAAGATGTGCACTCATAGACTCGACAGAAGTGTCTGGGTCAGACATGTTGTCACGAATGTAAGCATCGACTTGTTCCACAAACTTGCGGTCGCTCTCACTCAACATGAACTGTCCATTATTGAGTTGCTTCTCCTTGGCTGTTCCACCAGGCTTTACTCCTGAACGCTTCGCCCAGTTGAGCAAATTCTTAAGACGCAAGTTGAGCATATCAAGATTGAAAGGCTTGGTGATATACTCATCTGCCCCACTCATCAGTCCCTCCTTGCGATGCTCATCTGCAAGGCGAGCCGTAAGCATGACAAACGGAATCGTAGCAGTCTCATCATTCTCCTTAACCATACGACACAGTTCATTGCCATCCATCACAGGCATCATGACATCACTGAGGATGATGTCTGGACGGCGGTCGATAATCTTGTTCCAGGCATCCTGTCCGTTCACCGCCTCGACAACCTGATAATCTGACAGGAGATCACGCATGAACTCACGGAAGTCATCGCTATCATCTACCAACAAGAGAACAGGCTTGCGAGTAGCATTTTCCTTTACCTTCTGGTCATCAGAACGACGATGCACTCCATAAAGAGACGACTCTGTATTCTCATCAGTTGCTTGATCTTGAGCCTTATGTACAGTTGTGATGACAGGTGCTGCCCTCAAGGTACCCAGATGGGCATTTACCTTAGCAGAGCCATCATCATCTATAGGTAAGTCGACCACAAAGACTGAACCACCACCTGGGTTGTCATTTACAGCAACCTTACCTCCGTGCAACTCGGCAAATTTCTTGACGAGATTCAGTCCAATGCCACTGCCACCTGCTGGCTGCATCTCTGTACCGTCCACCTGATAGAAACGCTCAAACACATGCTTTTTCTCCTCATCACTAATTCCCTTGCCTGTATCAGCCACACAGATGCGAAGCAAATCGTGGTCACCGCCCTTCATCTCATAACGAGTCACAGCTCTTAAGGAAACGGTTATCTTGCCACCATCTGGAGTAAACTTATAGGCATTGCTCAAGAGGTTGTTGACTATCTTTCCTACCTTATCGGCATCAAAAGACATCGGCAACTTGGCAAACTCGGACTCAAACTCCAAGGTAACCTTATTGTTGGCAAGGATACGGAACGAAGCACAAATATTGTCGACAAAGCTCACCACATCCGTGCGAGAGAGATTGAGTTTCTCCTTATTCTGGTCAAACTTGCGGAAATCCAGGATTTGATTGACGAGATTGAGCAGTCGAGTGGCATTGCGGTTTATCAACTCCAACTTGCGACGCTTGGCTGGGTCTTCCTCGTCACGAATCATCGCTACCAATGGAGAGATGATAAGTGTAAGAGGCGTACGAAGCTCATGGCTCACGTTGGTGAAGAAATTAAGTTTCAACTCGTTCAGTTCCCTTGTCTTCTTCATACTCTCCTCCATGCTCTGGCGCTCGTACTTATGACGCTGACGCTCGAATACACGACGACGATAAAAGAATAGAACGGCACCAATAATGATGATGTAAACAAAATATGCCCAAATGGAAAGATAGAAAGGAGGATGTACTACAATCTCCAGTTCACTCACTTCTTCATTAACAGTTCCATCACCATTCACCACCTTAACCTGCAGGGTATAACTACCAGAAGATAGGTTAGTGAAAGTGACCTCAGGACGTTCGTTAGGTGTAAGAAGCCACTTGTCTGTTACACCTTTCATGCGATAGAGGAAGCGGCATCGAGCAGGAACCGTAATCTCACTGGAAGCCAACTGGATGGTAAAAGCATTGTCCTTATAGCTCAAGTCAAGACGATGACTGGCATCGAGTGAATTCTTGAGCACAACCCTTCCCTCGTACTCCTCTCCAGCCGTCAAGGCATGGTCGAATAACACCAAACCACTAAACAATGCCTTGACATGTGTCTTGGCATTCTTGGCAGAACGAGGACTGATAATATTGATACCATCCTGACCACCAATGGCGATGTCGCCATTGCGCATGAGGTAGGCAGAACGATAGTTGAACTGGCGTTCCTGCAAGCCATCGAGCGAATTATAGCTCGTCATCTTCAAGTTCCATTTGCCATCCTCATCCTTGTCGAGCTTAACATGGGTAACCACAAACTCAGAAACGAGCCACATAGTATGCTCCTTGTCCTCAATGATGGAACAGCCCACCGCTCCAGGTGTACCATTCAGTTCGTTGATATATTCCACCTGGTCTGACTTAGTATCATACATGGCGATACCGGCAGGGGTAGCCAACCAAAGGAGTCCACGGCTATCCAACATGGCATAGTTGATGGAAGGGCTCAAGAAATTCTGTCCGCCCTGAGTCTTGCTCAAGTCGGTGATAGAACGATTGTGGAAATCAAAGATTGACATATTCTGGGAGTGACCGATCAACACCTGGTTTGCATTCTGCATAAATACAGAGTTGATATAGTCGCTCGTCAGCTTGGAATTGCTTGTATTATAGGTCTCAAACTTCTCATTGACAGGATTAAATATCTGGAAGCCCCCACCAAGGGTACCTATCAGCAATCGATGGTCTGGAGCCTCCGCCATGCACCAAACGCTATTATTAGCCAATCCGCCAGGAGCAGCATGATAAGCCTTCCATGTACCATGCGAGAAGCGAACCATACCTCCATTATAGGTTCCAAAATACATGGTACCATCCTTCATCGTCACACTGCTAACCACTACCTCTGAGCCTAGTCCTGTCTGTGAGGAGTGGAAAGACCAGCTCTGTCCAGTCATAGGATTGTAAGCCACGATGCCATTGTCATTGGTACCACACCACAAGGTTCCGTTCTGGTCTTGCGTGATGGTACAGATGTCACCAATTGGGATAGTATAAAACTTAGTAGCAGATGCCGAGTAATAATTAACACCATTCTTATAAGTACCTACCCAAACGGCATCACGGTCATCTACGTAGACCCGCTGCAAAGAATTGTCAGAGATACTCCCTTTATCACTAGGAGAATACAAGAACTGGCGGCAAACCTTCTTAGCATAGTCGATAAAGAACAGACCATTGTGATCTGTAGCTATCCACACATGTCCCTCTTTATCCTTGGTTAAGTCACGAATAATGACCTTGCCCAGATTGCCAGGTACAGAGATGCCCAAAGCTGCCAAGAATGAACGCCCACCAATATACCATTTATGCTGAGACGCACAATAAACAAAACTACCGGCATTGGTTGACACCCAATAATTGTTCTTGCTATCCACAAAGGTAAAGGCAGTCTTATCCTGTGAAAACTTATTTTTTAGGATGAAGTCATCTTTCCAAACCACTCGCTGGGCATAGCCATCCAAGCGACACATGTAACCATTGTCGAAAGTGACGACAGCCTGTTCTCCCTGTTCCCGGATACAACTCACCTGATAATCAGGCAATGTGCTCTGTGAACTCTTCTTTCCAAAACGAAACAAGAATGCCGTCATATTCTTGGTATCAACGAAATAGACACCTTGTCCGTAGACACTCATCCACATGTTCTTTTTGGAATCAATAAGTAACTTATAAGGTGCTCCATTCACACCCAAGCCCTTGAGCCACTCCTCTGGCTTGCGATCAAACTGTTCGGTGTCATATTTATAAATGCAATAGCCTAGTCCTGTATGCACCCAGAGATCACCATTGAAGTCTTGCTGCACTTCATACACCGAATTATTAGGTATGGATTTCTCATTCTTATCATTATAGAGATAGGTTTTCATACGAAAGCCATCAAAACGGTCCAATCCTGATTGGGTTCCAAACCACACATAGCCTTGCTGATCCTTGAGGATAGCATTGACCTGGCTGTTGCTCAACCCATTTCGATTGGTCAAACGATTGAAATCCATCGCTCCATACGTGCCAAAAGCCTGTATGGCTGGCGATGTCAACAACATGAAGAGCATCATGCAGATGCCCTTCAGATAGCTAAAATACTTACATTTCATTGCCAGATATATCTTTAGGTTTACATTTTCTGTTTTTAGGCGGGTCGTGGGGGCTACTCGTTTTTCTCTGAGCTTTCCCTAATCTTGAGAATCATGGGAACCACTTCCTTGTAGATTTTTTCATCGCCATTGATACTTCGCATGAGCAATTCACAAGCCTTGGTGCCTTGTTCGTAAGCCTTATCCATGATAGCAGAGAGACGAGGAGTAACAAAGGCGGCCGTATCTCCGTCTGTGAATCCTATAATGGCGACATCCTGTGGGATGCGAAGTCCTTTCGACTTGATGGCATCAAAAGCTGCATAGGTGATGATGTCATTGAAAGCAAGAATGGCATCTGGACGATTATCGCTCTCCAGGAGACTGAGCGTGGCATTGCGAGCCACTTCAAAATCTATCTTATCACAGACCACGAGACTGCGTTCTATTGGTATTTTGTTCTCCCTCAAGGCTTCGAGATAACCATGCTTACGACGACGAACCATGTCAAGATGATTAGGTCCTCCGATAAATGCAATACGACGGGAGCCGGTATCTATCATGTGCTGGGTAGCTTGTTGGGCAGCCACGTCACCATTGGCCACTACCTGGGAAAACTTATCCTCCAAGCAACAACGGGCAAAGAAGACCAGAGGCACTCCCATCTCGTGTAGTTGCTCGAAATGAGAATAGTCGGTGGTATCTTGCGCCAAACAGGCGATAATGCCTTCCACGTGCATATCGAGGAAGTTATCGAGTGCCTTTGTCTCACGCTTATGGTCTTCATGGCTGTTAGCGCTGATGACAGAATAGCCACGTTTCGAAGCATAGTCCTCGATGCCATCCAGGACGGCTGCATAATAATGGGTCACCAAGTTGGGCACTATGACACCTATCACCCTTGGCGCTTCCTTGCGAAGGCTTTGGGCAAAAGGATTAGGGCGGTAATTAAGTTCCTTGGCGAGTTGTTTTACCTTTTTGGTCATTTCCTCCCCTACCTCGTGACTATTGCGCAAGGCACGCGACACTGTGGCGATACTCACCCCCAACTGGTCGGCTAGGTCTTTTAGAGAAGTCCTTCTACGTTGTTTCATGCTTATGTCTTAAAGATACCTTTGGTATCTGTTTACATTGTTTTGATGTTAGTTTAAGTTATGAGTGTTTACTCCACTTTACTAAGTGCAAAGTTAGTGATTTTTATTGGAAACCGCAAACGTTTACGTGTTTTTTTTCAGAAAAAGATGCAATAGATTCTAGAAAAACTCGTAATTTTGCAGTCGGAAAGTAATGAATAGTTGATAATAAGTTAGTTAGAAACAGAAGGCTTCGGAATGTCGTGAGACAATCCGAAGCCCTATTTTTTATATTTGCCAGAAGTTTCCAGACTACTGACCTCCAACTACTCCTAACACCTAACTAGATATAGTATTCTGCCGAATCCACAAGACCTGCACGAAGCGCATACTTGGTAGCCTCATGCACATTGTTCACGCCCAGCTTGCGGAAGATATTCTTGCGATGGGTATTGACCGTATGAAAACTAGAGAAACGCTTCTCGGCTATTTCCTTAGTTGTCATGCCCAGTGCAATATCCTTCAGGATTTCAGTCTCTGTCTTGGTGAGCTTCACCTTTTCCTCTACCTCATGCTGGGGTGCCAAAAGCACCTCCATCATGCGTTGGCAGATGAATCGATTGCCTGCCACGCAGAAACGAATAGCCTCCTTGATTTCCATCATCGGGCTCTCCTTGAGCAAGACACTAAACTGCATACTGCTAGCAATGAGGATTCGCACAAAGTCGGCACTCAAGTCTTCACTAAATAGTAACCATCGGGTATAAGGAAAGCGCTGGTTCAAGATGAGCAATTCGTCGGCATCATTGATGTCGAACAGTGTGTAGTCGAGTATCACCACCGTATCTTCGTTCTCTCGAAGAGCAAGCATCAGCTCCGCCTTGTCTTCGATAAACTTAGTTTCCATCCCCTCCATCTGCTGGATTACATAACTGAGTCCGGCACGGGTAATATCTTGCTTGTCTGCTAGCAGAATTTTCATGTTAATATCTCCTATTATGTTAAACGCCCGATAGCCTATACTGTTTTTATACAATATAGGCTATCCTGATTATATTTTAGAAAGACATGAGGAATCCCATGCGGATGCCCCACTTGTCTATTTTTGCATGATCATAATAATTGAGGCGGCGCACGTAGTCGATTCCGAAGAACTTGAATATGTTGTGCACACCTGCCACTACCTCCCAGTAAGGTGTCTTGCCAAACTTATAAGAGTTGTCAGGGAACCGGAAGAGCAAGTTGTCGTTAGGGTTCTTGCTTGGGTCATTCTTGCTGGTAAGGTCTCCCCAAACACCCTTCACTGCTACATACTCACGCCACTTGAGCTTCTTGATGAGCGGAATGCGGTTGAGTATCTTTCCATTCATGTCCCATGACACAGACCAGAACGCCTGGCGATCGCTCAGGAACTCCCAGTCTTTCATCATGCTGAGAGTGGCCTCCTGTTCGAAGATGGAAAGGTTGACTGGTGGCTGGACGAGCATAGAGAATGGAACCTTATTCCACTGTATCTTGCCCACCACATTGAAGTCAAGATAGCCAAAACTACCCAACCACTGACGCTTGTAGATGGCCAGACTGGTGATATTACTCTTGTATTGGCCGCCCATGAATCCATCGAGACCGGTAGTGTGGGTCAAAGTGAACTCCGGACTATCGAGGTTGATAGGCAGACGCTGCTGCTTGGTGTTGACATAGGTGACACCAGGATTATAGTCGATGCCGAGTGTTGCCTCGGTTGTACGAATCTTCTTTACCTCAGTGCCATCCATCTTGTAGTAATGCAAGTTGCCCACGGTGCGGTTGCTCTGCCAGCGCAGGCTGGTATCAAATCGGAATCCCCAGTCGGTCTCATAGGTAAAGCCCACCTTCTGACGCTGATAGAGATACATCTTATCCTGAGTGGTGGCACGGATGGTCATGAAGAAGTTGTCCTTGTTGTGCAACAAGTTATCATCAGAAGGAGAAGTGATGTCATGTCCCAACTCCACGGTAAACTTACGCATAGGGAACTCGAAAGGACTGTTCTTCTTCTTGTTTAGCGAATAAGTGAAGATGTGTCCGTAATACCAGTCATGGCTCTTGGTTCCGTAAGCACCGTAACCATCCCAGAAGAAGTGAGGGTTGAGTGCTGCCATCGTACGACCGGCGAGACGCAGGCGGATGCCATCCACATAGTTGTTGGATATGAACGTATTGACAGGACCGAGGTCAAAGATACTTCGCTTATCGTTCTCCTTGTTCTTATGAGCCACCTCCACGTAGTTCTCCATCAAGGCACGGACACCGAAGATGATATACTTGAAGCCCTTGGAGTTTTCCATGCGATGGATGAAACTATCCATCGACGACTCGCTCTTTGTCAAGTCCACCTGTCGATACTTGTTCCAGTAAGCCTCGTCTCGGTTCATGGCATCCATGTCGTGCCTAATCTTCGCCTTACCCTTGAAAAGCATCTTAGGCAAAGGGTCGAAGGCATAGTCAGTGATGCGCGTGTTGCGTACCACCAAGAGGTCCTGCAACAACTTGTTAACGTGCATCTCTGCAATCATATCATCCTTGGTGAGCACCCACTCGCCATTGTCCAGGCGGGTATACTCCTGCTCTATCTTCATATCCTTCACCCAGTTGACATCACTGTTGTGAGGCATATAGAGGTTGCACTTCTTGACATGCAGCGTACTATCTGCCAACACATAAAGTTCGCCACGGAAACCGAAGTCCTGGCTATTGGCAGGGATAAACTGCAAGTGATAACAGAGGTCGCGGTCTACATACACCGTGTCTTCCACATAATAATGATAGAAACTGATGGCTGTCCTGCCGATAGGTGAAGGGAACGGATACTGCAAGAGACGAACGTAGTCGTCGTAGATGTCCACATCGGTGAACACCTCCTTGAGAGCCGTATTCAGAATCTCACCCGTCTGGATAACCTGACCGATACCATTGCTCTGTTGTCCCTTGATGATGTCCTTCTCAGACTTAGGCTCCTTGCGATATACATGCTGTGAGACTGTCTCATCCACAGATACTGGCAGGGTTAGCTTGCCATTATAAGGCGAAGTCTCCACTTGGTCGAGCAGATACTGACGTTTGCTGAAGAACTTGCCCTCCAGTTGCTCCTTGGTGATATCGTTGAGCGAGAGGGTTATCTTCTGATATTTGTCGTACTGATAATAATCGTGATTGCTGAGGTCGCTCTTCTTCTTGGCGGCGATGACACGGCGCATCAACTCCACAGCGGGATTGTCCTTGCGCTTGTATCGCCCCTTCTTCGACTTCACCACCACTTCACCCAACTTATGGCTATCGTCCTTCAGCTTCACCTCGATGAAGTTAGTCTTCTCGTCTACCTTAACGGTTGCAGACTTATAGCTGAGGGCGCTGATGGTGAGCACCAATCCAGGGCGTTTCTCAATGGTAAACTTACCTTCACCATCGCTCGAAACGGCAATCTTGTGCCCCTTGTACTGCACGCTTGCATACGACACAGCAAAGCCGTCGTCATCAATGACACGACCAGTTATCTTCTGTTGAGCCATCATCTGGAGCGAAAAACACACCAAGAGGATGACCACCAAATACAATTTCTTAAAAACTTTCATACCTTAAATTAAAAACTCTAAGCCAAGCACTCGTACCCCTCATCTCTTGGAGGTTGAGAAACGCTTGAAAAACACGTACTTACTCTATTTCGAACTGCAAAGTTATAAATAATCTCCTATATTCTTATAAAACTAATTGCTAATTTTAAGTTTTTTATAAGAAAAAGTAGATTTAGAACAGTTTTTTAAAGATAAGCCTCCAAGTCGGATAGGCGTGAGATGACTGCGTCGGCGATGCTGGCATCATATTCCTTTTCCTCCCACTGCAAGCCCTTAATCCACACTGTATGACAGCCCAACTTATACGCAGGGACTATGTCCTTTCCATAGGTGTCACCCACTACTACAACCTGGGATGCTGGCAAGTCGAGAGCGCATACGCCCAAGGCAAAGATTGCTGGGTTAGGTTTGCGCACTCCCACCACTGCAGACTCAATGACCTGAGAGAAGTAGCCGTCTATCTGAGCATCCCTCAGCACCTGGTTAATGTTGCCATAGAAGTTAGACACCAATACCATCGGATATCCTTGCTGTTTGAGATATTCCAACACTTGCTTGTTCTCTGCCAATAATTTACGTGTCTCACTGTCTATATAGGCTGCCATATCAGCTGCCACCTGCTTGATTTCCCCATCATTTAACTGTAGCAGATGGAGTAAAGCCGACTGCTTTTCAGCATCGTCCTTACCCGTAGCCAACAGGGGTTTGCCCACAAGAAAATCCAGTTGCAAGGCAATCTTCTCCCTGAGAATATCCTCAAAATGAAACTCTGGAGTCACGATAGGGTTTACCGCCAAAGCTCTCTCACCATACACGTAAGCCAGGCGATAAGAAGCCTTGTCGATGGATATACCAGGCTCAACCTCCTCGTCATCACGCACGCCGATGCCGAAATGCTCATATCCCTGCCAAATCACCTCAGACCAATGGTCGCCCCTTGTGTCAAGGGTTCCACCATAGTCGAAAATGATGCCCTTGGCTGAAATCTTATGTTTAGTTTGATTTTCCATTGTCTTGGCTTGTTTGATTTTCCATTAGTTTCAAGTCCTTGTTGCCTACCTTGATGAGCAGGATGCCGATAGCTATCCACACCAGCTCACGGAGGCGGGTGATGAGTCCGGTATATACGCCGAGCGCACCTGTCAGGTGCAGTCCATCCACCGCCAGGGCCAGTCCTCCCTCTCGTGCTCCCAGCTGCATTGGGGAGAAGAAGATAAGGTTGCTGAAGAGAGAAGAGAACGCTAAAATGAGGATGCTGTCGAGGATACTGATGTCTGCGGCGAAAGCCTTCAGTATGAGATAAATCTCAAGGCTTTGCAGAATGCGAGCCGACACCTCGAAGAGCAACGAGCAATAGAAGGTGCGCTTGTGCTGCCCATGCAACATGGCTATCTGGGAGTCTATCTGCTCCAAGGTATCCTTCTTAGACTCGGCGAAGCGCCTTGCCCAGCCCTTGATAAAAGGAATGTGCGTGAGCAATCGGATGCCTTTCTGAGCCATTCCCGTGCGATAACCACGAGAAAAGAAGTAAATGCCCAACAGGCAGAACGCTCCTATCACGCAAAGCATGATGCCCATCGGAATGCCTATCGGATACATGGCTACATAGAGGAATATCGAGAGAAACCAGAACCAGAAATGCGAGAAGATGTGCATCATCACATAAAGGATGACCGAAGAGGTGGCCTTGCTCACACCCGTATAGGGTTTCAGCTCCATGATGCGATAAGGCTCACCGCCCATCAGGCCGCAAGGAGTGGTATAGTTGAGGGCGAAGCCACTCACCGTGAGCTTGTACACACGCCAGAAGGAGAGCCCCTTTACGCGTCCCTCGTCGTTGATGATAAACCACCATGAGAAGGTGTTCACCATATAGACCACCAGCCAGAGTCCCAGGATGAGCGGGAAGTAGATGCCCGCCTGCTTCAGGTAACGCAGGATGTCGGTATAGTCCATGTCCATCGTGCAGAGCATGATGATGATGGCGATGATACCGAACGCCATGAATATGTTTCTGAATTTGCTGTTCATTGTCGATTGTATTGGATTACTTGAGACAAATCTCTTATGTATGGACTATTCTTGGCTATAATCGCCATTGAGCACCTTGGCATGTATCGTCTTGCAAAGTTGCTCGTGGCTCCAACGCATGTACATGAAGATGCAACTGAACACAATAATCTCAACTATTGGATAGAGTGCCGGTTCACCCAGCAAGATGGCAGCAAAGAGCGTGATGCTACGCCAGTTGAAGGTTAGGATGTTAGCATACTTCATCAGCGGCAGGCTGCCCTCTCTGAAATCCTTGCGCAACTGCTCTGGCAACTGCTGTGGATACTCCTTACGCAACAAAGCCTTTAGCATCTGGAACTGAGGGGTGTCATTCTCCTGTCCCTTGGTATAGTTCTTATAGAAGAACTGGAAGAGCTTCAGCACTGGTTGCTTGCTCCAGCTCATCTGTTTGTAAAGCTCCACCTGCTTGCTGGCATCATCGAGCTCACTCCCCTCCTTACCCTTAAGGAAGAAGAGGTGTATCTGACGGTAATAGTCTGCCAGGCGGCTCTGTGGGGCATGGCACAGGAAACCGCTCACGATGCAAAGCAGCCATATTTTCCAGCCCATCTCGGGGGTGAGACGGATGGAGATGGCCACATAGATGCTGACAAACCAGAAGTCGCCAGCCGCACCATCAAGGATTCTGCCCAAAGCACTCTTTTGGTTGGTGAGACGCGCCAGCTGTCCGTCACAACTATCATACATGTTTGCCCAGATGAGCAAGAAGATGCCCACGATGTTTACCTTCATGTCATTGAAGCCGAAGCAGATGCCTGCTCCCACTCCAAGGAAAATGCTGAGTATCGTCACCACATTTGGGGTGACATGCAGCATACGGAAAAATCGAGCCCACTGATAACCAATGGGGCGATAGAAATAGATGTCTATATGCTCCTCGGTATCTGCCGACTTGAGCGAAGCCTTATATTCCTGATTATCCATTTTCTTTTATTTCCTTCCTTTAGTTTTTGTATTATCTTTGTTTACTTATCTTTTATACCTTAATATATAGATCTCTAGAGTAACATTGCTCTAGAGAGCCATCTTGTTGACGAAACACTGGGCGATGTAATAGGCAGCCTGCTCACGGCATGGCGCAAAGCTAGGCCAGTCGTTGAAGTCAATGATTTTGTAGTCGCCATGCTCATTGACGATACAGTCACCGCCATACACAGGTACACCAAGCAAACGAGATGCCTTGTCAGCCTCCACTTTCATCTTTGCAGCGTCGAAGGCAAAGCCCTTAGGGGTGCCATTGATAACCTCCAGTCCAAACTTGGAACGATGTCCACATGTAGAAGGATAGAGCCAGTGGAAGAAGTTGGTGCCCTCTACACCATAAAATTTGATGAGGTCGCCCGAGAGATGTTCGTTGACGATGACACACTCCACGCCCCTGCGCCAAAAGTCCTCCAGGCAGGCGTTGCCCTCCTCGACATTCTTCACATAGCAGGTGTCAGCCTTCTGCTGGGCGCAACCATCACCTCGCTTCAGCCAGCATGGGAAATCTATCTCCTCTGGCATCTTGCCCCCCTTCTCTATCACCCAGCTGCGAGGGTGGGAAATGCCACCCGCCATCAACAGCTCGGTCATGGAGCGGCGTACGCAACGGCGGATGCCTTCGCTAGAGTTGACCACCGTAACACCATGCTTCTCTATACGGCGAAGGGCACGGAGAGCCTCCTTGCCACGAGCCATGCTGAAGAAGCCGTCTACATAGGCGGCCACATGGGCATAAGGATTCCCAGAAGACTTGCCCTGGCTCATCGCATCGACAGAAGCCTCCACCTCAGCTGCCATCTTACAGAAGTCATCTTCTCCACAGAGCTGCACATCGGCGCCCAGCGATTCTATATGCTTCTTCACGGCTTGCATGATGGCAGCATCGTTGTCCACACAATTGGGCGAGAAGGCATTGCCACGGCAGATGCCTACCACCTTCTTGCCAGCCAACGGATGGATGAAATCTATGGCCTTGGCTATGTCTTCCTTATGGTCGACATCCAATATCTTAGGGATGGAATAAGCGTCGAGCCTCAAGCCCTCTGCCACCAGCTGTCGCTGAAAATTGCGCATGCGGCTCATGCCCTGCTCCATGCAGTGGTCGAGCACATCGAGAGCCTTGTCGCCCAGACAGTAGATGCCACCCGAGATGAGATGGTCGTCTCCCTCCTGACTATCGTGGAAGCCGGTGATGCGCATGTTGCCGTCAACTCCTACCCACAAAGGTTTCTCGTCGTCCACATAAGGCGTAACGGCCATGCAACCATCCACCTCGTCACGGTCGGTAGCCTCAATAAAGTGACGGATATAACTCTTGAACTCCTCTTCACGAAAGATGGTGTCGACCGTGGTGAGGCAGAATCGCTCGCCCCTGAGATAAGGAGAGAGCGCATGAAGGCTATGCATGGAACTAGGGGTTGTCTTCACGACAAGGCGCAAAGGCACAGGCAAACGAAGGCTCTGCAGATGCTCGCGCACGGCATGGCTCCACTCGTTCACAATCACTACAATCTCTGTGGCACCACAGTCCACAAAGATGCGCAATAAGCGCTCTATCATCGGCTCGCCACAAAGGGGAACCAATGGCTTAGGCTGCTCCACTCCCTCTTGCTGGAGTCGGCTTCCCTCACCTGCTGCTATAACTGCAAATCTCATATTTTATAAAAGTAGCTACTATTTTAAAATTCAGGCCAAAGACCTATTTTCTATTTCTTTTATTTCTTCACAAAGGAGTTTGCTCGTTCCCAAAGGAGTTTGCTTGTTCCCAAAGATGCTTGTTCTTCTCATCAAAGGTGCTTGCGATAGCAGCGGCGACGACGATGCTGCTCGCTCTCCAGATACTGCCATTGACTCTGCACGCCCTTGTTGCTCTCCATCTGTGGCATCGCCTCAGCCCACTTGAATCCGTAGCGACGATACCACTCTATCAGGTCGGCGAATATCAAGGCATTGGCGCCCTTGCGACGATACTCTGGCAGCACACCGATGAGCACCAAGTCTACAGTGTCTGTGTTGTGATGGCGAAGCAGCTGGAGCAGCTTCCACCAGCCCCATGGCAGCAGTTTGCCAGTCTTAATCTCTTGCAGCACGTCGGTGAGTGATGGGAAAGATACGCCGAAGCCTATCAGCTCATTGTTCCTGTTGCCGTCCACAATGCCCGTCACCAGATTGAGGTCAGCCATCTTGATGTAGCTGTCAACATACTGGTCTATCTGCCTATCCGTAAGTTGCTGGAAGTCGTAGAGGTCCTTGTAGGTCTCGTTGACTATCTCGAAGACCTTGCGCCCCATGCCTTCCTTCAGGAGCTCATGCTTGGTGAACTTGTGCACATGCAGGTTATATCGGCTCTCTATCAGCTCGGCTGTCTTGGCAAACTTGGCTGGTGTCACCTCTGGCACCTTGATGCGGTACTCCAACCAGTCATTGTCTTTTTCGAAGAGCCCCATGGCATCCAAGTGCTGAGGATAGTAAGCAAAATTATAATTGATATACATGGTAGACTTCTCCTTGAATCCCTCGATGAGCATACCCTCACGATCCATGTCTGTAAATCCTAGCGGACCTACCATCTCCTCCATACCATGATGCCTGCCCCAGTCGGCGACAGCTTCCAAGAGGTGGGTGGAGACAGATATGTTGTCTATGAAGTCGAACCAGCCAAAGCGCACCTGCTTCTTGTTCCACTGCTGGTTGGCCTTATGGTTGATGATGGCAGCCACACGCCCCACGATACGAGCCTCCTCATCGACAGCGAGGAAATACTGCGCCTCACAGAATTCAAATGCAGGGTTTTTGTCCTTGCTCAATGTGTTCCACTCGTCGAATCGCAAGAAAGGTACGGCATACTTGTTGTTCTCATACAGGTCGTAGTAAAACTGTATAAAAGCCTTTAAGCCTTTGCGGGTAGTTACCGGAATGATTCTAATATCGCTCATTAAAAATAAATCTTTTATCCAACATGTTGTAAATGAGTTTTCTCCAGCTACAGGTCCTGTCTCTCACGACTAACCTCGAAGCCTCTGCGAAAACCGAGTGCAAAAGTACTACTATTTTTCGAAATAGCCAACGTTTTTCACATCTTTTTCGCGCGCATGTCTCTAAAAATAAATCTTAAATCATATAAAAACTTCTCACAATGGTGGTGGATTGAAAAAAGAAAGTCGTACCTTTGCAGCATGAAAAAGCAGAGAGACAACTATACATTCCTCACCCACGCCCCTGTGCACAAGGTGATATTCACGATGGCAATCCCTACCATCATCAGCATGTTGTCGACGAGCATGTACAATCTCGCCGACACCTATTTCGTCGGTAGCATCAACACGCAGAGCGTGGCTGCCGTGGGCATCTCGTTCTCCGTGATGGCCATCATCCAGGCCGTTGGCTTCTTCTTTGGTCATGGTTCGGGCAACTACATCTCTCGCAAGCTCGGTGCCAAGGAGCATGAGCTGGCTCAGAAGATGGCAGCTACAGGCTTTATCCTCAGCTTTTTCGCAGGCATTCTCATTGCTGTTTTTGGACAAATTTTTCTTACACCTTTGGCTGTATTCCTGGGTTCCACGCCCACCATCCTACCCTATACAGAGCGCTACCTAGGCATCATCTTGCTGGGTGCCCCTTTCATGACGATGTCGCTCACGCTCAACAACCAGATGCGTTTCCAGGGCAACGCCGCCTACGCGATGAAAGGCATCCTATCGGGCGTACTGCTCAACCTCATCCTGGCACCTCTTTTCATCCTTTACTTTGAGCTGGGCATCACGGGGGCTGCCGTGGCCACGCTCATCAGCCAGACCTTCGGTTGCGGCATGCTCTTCCTGATGAGCCGCAGGGGGCAAAACATCCGCATCAGCCTTAGCAACTTCACCCCCACCAAGGCTTTTGCCAAGGAGATTCTATTCGGCGGTACACCATCGCTCTCACGACAGGGATTGGGCAGTGTATCGACGATATTGCTGAATGTGGCGGCTGGAGCTTATGGCGATGCCGCCATCGCAGGCATGAGCATCGTTACTCGCATCTCGTTCTTCACCTATGCCGTGGTCATCGGACTGGGGCAGGGATTCCAGCCGCTATGCGGCTTTTGCTATGGGGCCAAGCTCTATGCTCGCGTAAAAGAGGCATTCTACTTCTGCATCAAGTGCGGAACAATCTTCCTCACTGTCTGCGGATTGGCGGGCTTCATCTTTGCCGCCCCCATCATCGAACTGTTCCGCAGCGACCCTGAGGTAATCCACGTGGGAGCAGTGGCATTGCGCTGGCAGGTCATCAGTTTCCCGCTCGTCAGCACCATCGTACTCACCAACATGCTGATGCAGACCATCCGCAAGCCTGTGCGTGCCAACCTGGTGGCAGCAGCGAGAAGTGGGCTTTTCTTCATCCCGCTCATTTTCATCCTGCCCCATTTCTTCGGATTGCTGGGTGTGGAGATGTGCCAGGCATGGGCAGACTTCTGTTCCTTCTCCATGGCCGTGCCTATCGCATGTAGCGCATTCAGAGACATGAGAGCCTCAAAAATAGGGTGAACACTTTTGGCTAGGGTTCACCTTTTTTGCCAAAGGGTGAACCCTAGCCAAAAGAACTTTGTATATACAGCGTGTGCGAAAAATATAAAAAGATTGTGTATCATATAGTTACGTATGCTTTTTAACTATATATTAACGCAAAGTTTAAAATAGCCTTCACCCTTCACCTTCGCATTTTTAGGAAGGGTTCACCTCAAAACTAACGCTTCTGAAAACATTAGCATCAAACTTAGATCACATAAGTATCTTAATTATTTGCATAAGTAACTTAGTTATTTTGATAAGTATCATACTTAGAACGTATAAACATCATACTTAGTGCGAGAAAAATTTCTCCATTCCGAAAGATTTTTGTAATTTTGCACAAAAATTTGAGATTTCAGAACGCAATATGGGAAAAGCAAATTATCACATCGGTCTGGACGTAGGCTCCACAACTGCCAAGATTGTCGTCATCGACAACCTTGGGAAACTCGTTTTTAGCCGATACGAGCGCCACAACGCCCACGTAGCCGAATTGGTAGAAAATTACTTTACAGAGATAAAAGAGAAACTTAGAACACAAGAAAACGACATTCTTGTCAACATTTGCGTTACCGGTAGCGTGGGCATGGCTACAGCCGAACAGCTCCATGCGGAGTTTGTGCAAGAGGTGGTGGCGGCCAGCATATATGCCCGCAACACCTATCCTGAGGCCAAGGCTCTCATCGACATCGGTGGCGAGGACGCCAAGGTCATCTTCTTCAAGAGCAATGGTGGCATGGAGCTGCGCATGAACGGCAACTGTGCCGGTGGTACAGGTGCCTTCATCGACCAGATGAGCGTGCTGATGGGCGTGGACAACCTGAAGATGAGCGAGCTTGCCATGAAGTCCACCCACATCTATCCGATGGCAGCACGTTGCGGCGTATTTGCCAAGACAGACATTCAAAACCTCATGTCTCGCAACCTACCAGAGGAGGACATAGCTGCCAGCATTTTCCATAGCATCGCCGTACAGACAATAACCACCCTATCGCATGGCATGACCTTCGAGGCTCCCATCCTGCTCTGCGGCGGTCCGCTGACCTTTCTGCCAGCACTAAGAAAAGCTTTCTGCAACTATATGAAGCTATCAGCTGACGACTTTATTATCTCGGAGAACAGCAACCTTATCCCTGCCTTGGGATGCGCTTATCGAGCGAAGTCGCTCGCTGAAAAAACTCCCACAGATTTCACGAATTCCACAGATAGGCTTGCGCCAACATTATCTACGCTTATCAGCAGACTCAAGAATGAGACCAACATTGAATGGCACAGCAATCTTATGCCACTATTCAAGAACGAAGAAGAGCACAAGAATTGGCTCAAGAGCAAAGAGTTGTTTTCGGCTGAGACTAAACCTCTACAAAAGGGTAAGCAGCAGATTGTTATCGGAATCGATTCGGGATCGACTACCACAAAAATCGTTGCTTTGAGATTGAATTCTTCTCACACGGATCTCACAGATCTCACGGATAAGGAAACCGTGTGCGATACAGATATCGTTTTCACGAATTATCGTTTGAACCTCGGCAATCCTATCAAGGCGGTGGCAGATGGGCTAACAGCCCTTAAGGAGGAAGCCAAGAACCGTGGGGCTGAGCTGGAAGTGGTAGGCTCTTGCAGCACAGGATACGGCGAAGAACTGATAAAGGCTGCATTCGGACTGGACAGCGGCATCATCGAGACAATGGCGCACGAACGTGCCGCCGCTTCGCTGATGCCTGACGTTAGTTTTATCCTCGACATCGGCGGACAAGATATGAAGGCTATCTTCGTGGAGAAGGGAGCCGTGGTGCGTATGGAGTTGAACGAGGCTTGCAGTTCGGGATGCGGCACTTTCATCCAGACCTTTGCCAATAGTCTGGGCTATAACGTTGCCGACTTTGCCAAGTTGGCATGTCAGTCGAAGGCACCTTGCGACTTAGGTACTCGCTGCACCGTTTTCATGAATTCCAAGGTGAAACAAGTGCTCCGTGAGGGGGCTACCATTGCCGACATCTCGGCTGGCATTTCATACTCCGTCATTAAAAATTGTCTTTACAAAGTTTTGAAGCTCCACGGCAATGACAATCTGGGAGGAAAGATTGTTGTGCAAGGTGGTACGATGAGAAATGATGCTGTGGTAAGAGCATTCGAGTTGCTCACTCACACCGAGGTAGCTCGCAGCAACATGCCGGAGATGATGGGAGCTTATGGCTGCGCCCTGCACGCCGTGGCGGAATTATCTCACACGGATCTCACAGATCTCACGGATAAGGTTTCTTCCTTAGACGAGCTCCTCAGCCTCGCCCATTACGAGACGAAGCAGTTGCAATGCCATGGCTGCGAGAACAACTGCTATGTATCTCGCTACACCTTCGCCAATGGCAACAAATACTATTCGGGCAACAAGTGTGAGCGAGTATTCAACAACAAGGGCGAAAATGCTATAAGGGGGGAAAATATTTACACCTACAAATACAAGTTACTCTTTGACAGAGAGATAGTTAAAACACATGACGCACCGAAACAGCGCATAAGGGTCGGCATCCCTCGTATCCTCAATATGTACGAGGAATATCCATTCTGGAACGCCCTCCTCCGTGCCGCAGGTTTCGACATCGTTCTCTCTTCTGAATCGACTTTCGGAAAATACGAGGGAGCATTGAATACGGTGATGAGCGACAACATCTGCTTCCCTGCCAAGCTAGCCCACAGCCACCTGAAGGAATTGAACGAGAACCCAGAGGTAGACCGCATACTGATGCCATACGTGGTATACGAGCACAATGACGACCCAGAGCATTCGTTGAACTCCT
>CAVCRI010000023.1:0-27037 GCA_963604545.1 Lachnospiraceae bacterium
CACGACATTCAGAACCACAATCTGACGCTCTAACCAACTGAACTACGTCCACCATATTTCCAAAAGCGAGTGCAAAGGTACGGAAAAAATCCGAAACTACCAAATTTTTGAATATGTTTTTTTGTAAATAGTGATAAATTCTTTTATTCACACGATAAAAGCGGATTCTGACGAACCCGCTTTTTCAACCTAATTGTTTTGTGTTAGATTCCAACCTTTCCTGCTAAGAGACTAAATGTAAATTATTTAGCTGGGCTGGCAGGTACAACTGGCGCAGCTTTATCATTTCCAGCTGCGGCATTATTGTTAGCAGCTGGTGTAGTAGCCTTCTGGGTACCTGTGGCATCCTTGCTGGCACCTGGCATCGCAGGAAGAGCAGTTTGCTCCTGTGTGGCACCCTCCATGACGCTGCTTTCGCCTGTAGCTTGAGGTGCTACGTATGCGCAAGCTACGCTGATAACAACCATAGCTGCAGCAAGTCCCCATGTTAGTTTTTCTACGATGTCGGTGGTCTTGCGAACACCCATGATTGAGTTGGTTGAAGAGAAGTTGGAAGCAAGTCCACCTCCCTTTGATTCCTGAATAAGCACGATGAAGATCATCAGGATGGCTACCAGGACAATTAATACTACGAATAATGTGTAAATCATTGCTTTTAAAACTAGTTTTATTTATTATTATTTTATCTTTTCTTGTTGTTGGCTATAAGCTTCTCTAGGAATCGCATCTGATCTTTATAATAACCCAGTTTCTGTGGGTGCAGACGGTCTAGGCGCTCTATGATTTGCAGTGCTCGCTCGTATTTGCCTTGTTTGATATATATGCGGGCCAAGGTTTCGGTGAACACTCCACTATTTTCGGTTTGCTCTTCGTTGTCAGTGTCTGTTTCCAATTCTGGTGTGTACTCGGGTTTGTATTCTTCCGCTTCGTTGATCTTAGGCAACTTGAAACCGCCATCCTCCATGAAGTCATCGATCAGACTTATGGTACGTGAAGAGGCTTCGTGTACAGCTTCACCCTCGGTTTCCAAGAGATAGGCTACATAGTCTACTGCCGCATCTGCTGGTGTAGGCTTGCGCTTTTTCTCATTCTTTTCTTCTTCCTCCTTGGCATCTATCGGAATGGAACCCAAGAAGTGGTCTATCAAATCGCTTGTACGGTCGGAATGGGTGAGTGTTTTTGGGTTGGCAGACTTTTCCTTTTCTTTCTTTACTTGGTAATGCGCAGCTTCTACCATCTGGAAGATAACCTTGCGATCTGTAATGTATATGGCGGCTCTGCGCAACTCCTCGTCGAAGCTTGGGTCGTGGAGTAAGTATAGGTTTTGCAACATCAATAGACGTGCCGTCTGATAATACGGATAGAGTGCCAAGAGTGCCCTTAGGTCATAAAGGGTCTCTCGGTTCAGTTCCTCTGGATGTTGTATCAGTCTGCTTAATTCCACGCTGATTTACTTTTAGCTTTTAATGTTTAATCTTAATTTTCTTACTTCTAACGCTATCGCTACCAGTTGGCAACGGTAGCATTGAAGATTTGGTCTACCAAGTCCTTCACCATTTGGTTTACTAATTCCTCTTGGACTGAGGCTAAGCTCTGTGTGGTGTCGTAAGATTTGGCTGCCGTAAACTGTCGCTCGAAGTCTTCTGCATGATTCGTGGCATTTGTAAATCTTACATTCACCGTGATGCTCAATTCTGTCTGTGCAGAATATCCCTCTGACGATACCGACTTGTTGCGTTGTGAGTATTGGGTTATCTCTCCTTCTATCTTTAGATCACCATTTCGGCTTACCTGACGTAGTTGCGTGTTGCTCGCAAACTTATCCTTTAGCTCGTTGTTGAACATAGGTCCCATAGGTCCCCATACATACGAACTGCGAATGGGGAAGTCGCTGATTTGTATGGTTTTGGTCTTGGTATAGTCTATACTGGCTCCATTGAACTTGTAGCTCACAGAACAGGCAGAGGTAACTCCTATGGCCAAGATAATCCCTAATATATATATGTACGCGCGTAAAGACTTCATAATTTATATCGTTTTATTCTTCGATAAAGTGTTCGGTCTGAGATACCTAGTTCTTGTGCAGCTTTCTTGCGGTTGCCATTGTTGCGTTCCAATGCACGCTCTATCATCTGACGGCTCAATTCGCTGAGGTTGAGCGAATCATTGCTTTCGTTGATTTCTTCTACCTCGGCATCCATAGCCTCTGGTTTATGGATGTCTTGCAGGTTGGATAGATCTTGTGTCGTTGGCATGGTCGCTTGATAGTTTGTTGGCTCTATCGGATGCAATTGAGATGTATGCATGAAACCTTCAGTGCCATTGAGTTGTCGAGCATCGTCCAATTGCTTTCTGATGGAATTCATCTCTCGTCTAAGATCGCTGACATTACCTCTCAACTCATAGAGAATCTTGTAGAGTAATTCACGCTCATTTTCATAATTGTGTTCCCCTTTGCCTTTCGATGGTGAGATGGTGGCAAGTTGGGTGGTCTCTTCGTCTTGTGGTATAAATTGGACGAGTGTTTTGGCATTGATTTCTCGTTCCTTGCTAAGTACAGACATTTGCTCTGTTATGTTCTTGAGTTGGCGCACATTGCCTGGCCATTTGTATTTTAACATGATGGCCTTTGCCTCGTCTGTAAGTGAAATCTTAGGCAATCTGTATTTCTCTGCCATCTGCATGGCGAAGAGACGAAACAATAATAGAATGTCATTGCCGCGGTCTCGCAGCGGTGGCATCTGTATGGGGATAGTGTTGAGACGATAATAGAGATCCTCTCGGAATCTGCCTTCACTGATGGCTTTGCGCATGTTCACATTGGTAGCTGCCACGATGCGCACATCAGTCTTGCGTATCTCCTGACCGCCCACACGAATGTACTCGCCTGTCTCCAACACGCGGAGAAGGCGAGCCTGTGTCTGTATAGGTAGTTCGCCTACCTCGTCTAGGAAGATGGTGCCCTTGTTGGCAATGCCGAAGTATCCTTCGCTCTCGCCGATGGCTCCCGTAAACGAACCTTTTTCGTGTCCGAAGAGTTCGCTGTCTATGGTACCCTCTGGTATGCTTCCGCAGTTGATGGCGAAATATTTTTCGCGTCGCCGTGGAGAGTTGTCGTGGATAACCCTTGGAATGATTTCCTTGCCAACGCCACTTTCGCCGATGATGAGTACAGAAAGGTCTGTCGAAGCCACCTGTAGGGCGACATCGAGTGCATGGTTCAATCCGTCGCTATTTCCGACGATATTGTAACGTTGTTTTATCTTTTGAAGTTCGGAACTATCCATTTAGCTGCCAAAATTACACATTTTTTTTGAAATATCAGCATGAAGGGCTAGAAAATAGGCCTTTTTAACTTTTTATCCTATCTATGGCTTTTCTTCTGGCTATCTTTTTAAGCCTCTGTTGTCGTTTCCTTTGCTGGAACAGAGGGGGTGTTTTCTACCACGAGTGTTTCTTTCTTAGACTGGTGTGTAAAGTTCTTTTCACCTCTGTAGCCTTTGTTGGATGGCGTGTTTCCACTGCGCTTTGGTATGGAGAAACGTACTTTCTCGCTTTCATCACGCTTCTCATGGTAGAGCTTAGGTAATGGGGATTCGTTGGCTTCGTTGAAGTCCTGGCGGTGGCGGCAGGTGTCAATAGCAAGATAGATGGCATGGCGAAAGGATGTTTCGTCTGCCTCGTTGCGTCCTACGAGATTGTAGTTAGGAGTGGTGTCTGCCGCAGTACGGATGATAGGCAACCCTGCCGTATATATGACGCCATCCTCTGTGTGTAGGGTGTGAAATGGCGTAGTCGCCTGGTCGTGGTACATAGCCATCACGCCATCAAACTCCGTGAAGTACCCATTGCCGAAGAACTCGTCTGTAGCGTATGGACCGAAAGCTTGAATGCCCTGCGCTGTAAGTTGGTCGATAGCTGGAATGATGGTCTCTTTCTCCTCTGTACCGCAACTGTTGTCCTCGTTGCTTCGGGGGTTGAGAGCCAGGATGGCGATACGTGGATTGGTTATCAAAAAGTCGCTCTTGAGTGTTTGATAAAAAAGTTTTGTTCTTTCTATGATGTTTTCCTGTGTGATGGAGGAGATGACGTCTTTGAGAGGGGTCTTCTCGGTGATGGAGGCTATGCGTAGGTGGTCTCCACAAAGGATACTTAGGCCTTTTTGTCCCTCACCAAGGCATGTCTCGATATAGGACTTGTGTCCTTTGAATACAAATCCTTCAATCTTGGCGTTTTGGTTGTTGATAGGGGCGGTGACCAATACGTCGTAGAGACCGTTGCGGTAGTCTGTCATCGCACGATCGAGTGCTTTGACGGCTGCCTCGCCCGATTCGGGTGTAGGTATGCCCATGTCAACTTTTACTTCTTCCTCTACTGCGGCGAGAAGATTGATACGGCCGTCCTCGGCATCCTCGGCATTCTGGATGATGGAGAATTGCGCTGGTAGGTTCATAGCCTTGCGGTAATAGGCAGCCACCTTAGGTGAACCGTAGATGATAGGAGTGCAGAGATCGAGCATCTCTGCATCTGCAAAGGTCTTAAAGATGAGTTCGTATCCGATACCATTGGTATCTCCGTGAGTAATGGCCACTCTGATGTTCTTATTTTCCATTGTTGTTAATATATAAAAATGTGATGTTATAATAGTTGTCGGCAGTTTAGTGGATGGTCGTTAAGACCGCCTCTATCTGCTTTGTTAAATTTCTCTTTTTTGTTTCTGGTGCATAGACGAAACCGATGATAACGATGTCTTTCTGTTTTTTCATAATGTAGGGGCCTCCCATTGCATCGCCTTGCATTTCCCAAAGTCCTCTTTCTTTGAGTAAAGGTATCCTCATGTACATGTCGTCTGTTTCTCCGAGAATGTTCTTTTGGAGTATACTGTCCACTTGTTCCTTTATGCCGGTCTTCCAGTTCTTTTTATTCATCCCTTTTCGTTCTTCACCCTTCTCTCTTTGTTCTTCCCTCTTCACTTTCATGAAGATGATGTTTTGCATTCCTGAACCAGCGTTGTTGCTGAGCCAGAGGAAGTCTTTTCCTTTCTTGCTGGCATCCAGCGACAGGGGAATCTTCATGTCGAGTCCGAATATCCGCTTCACCTCCTGTTGTTTCTCGGGGTTTTGCTTGATGATAGAGGCGAGGTGCTGCAGTTCTAAGGAATCGATGATGTTTCTGAGCTGTTGCCCGTTGATTTTCTTGCGGAGTTGCCCTATGTTTTGCGCTTTGATGCGAATCACTGTCTGGGGAGCGGCATTCTCGTTTCTGCCTAGTTTTACGGAAAATCCTTTGTTTCTGTTGTCTACGTCGACGGATATTCGTGTCCTGACGAGCTGGTAGCTTCCTCTCACCTTTCCTCTTTTCACGTTGATGATCTTGCAGAGGGGCTCCGACTGTGGCAGGCCTGGTACGTCCTCTGTTAGTATCTGAGCCAGAATGTTGTCGGTATCACCCTCCAGTACCACCTCGTAGGGTTGTCCTGTGCTAGCAGGTAGTCGCCCATTCTTCCTCCCTCCTACGCATCCTGTTATCAGAAAAAATGCCAGAAGGGCAATGAGAGGGAATTTAGTTGTTTTAGAGGAAATAGATTCCATAACCTTTTAGATTCTCAAACTGTTTTTTCTGGCTTTTTAGTAAATCCAGGCTAACAAACTAGCTTCCAAATTATTATTGGTGCATATGCTTCTCTTCCTCCTCGTGCTCTCGGATTTCTCCGATTTTCTTGGAGGTGCTGAGAAGTCCGCAGGCGGCATAGATGTCCTGGCCGCGGCTGGCACGGATAGTGGTGAACACCCCATGGGAGGTGAGATAGTCGCGGAACTGCTCCATCTTTTGGTCGTCTACGCCATGCAACGGGATGTCGGGTATCTGATGGAAACGGATGAGGTTGAAACGGCAGTCGAGCCCCTTCACCAGTTTGATGATGGCCTTGGCGTGCTGCATGTTGTCGTTTACCCCCTTGAAAACGATGTACTCAAAGGAGAGGCGACGCTGGTGTGAGAAGTCGTAGTTGCGCAGCAACTCCACCACTTGCTCTATGCTCATTCCTCTTTCTGCAGGCATCAGGTCGGCGCGTTCCTCGGGGATGGGGTTGTGCATGGAGATGGCCACGTGGCACTCGCTCTCCTCCAGGAATCTTCTCAGCTTGTTCTTGATGCCCACCGAACTGACGGTGATGCGCTTGGGACTCCATGCCCAGCCGTAGCTGGCTGTCAGAATCTCTGTAGCACGAAGCACGTTGTCGAGGTTGTCCATCGGCTCGCCCTGGCCCATGAATACGATGTTGGTCAACTTGTCTACCTCTGGTAGCGAGTAGATCTGGTTCAGGATGTCACCGGCAGGAAGACTTCCCTCAAAGCCCTGCTTGCCCGTCTGGCAGAAGAGACAGTTCATCTTGCATCCCACTTGGGAGGAGACGCACAGTGTGGCGCGGTCCTTGTCGGGGATGTAGACCGTCTCCACAAACTTGCCCGAGCGGGTAGGGAAGAGGTACTTGATGGTACCATCCACGGAGTGTTGTGCGTCGGAATATCCGAAGCATCCTATTTCGTATTCTTTAGCGAGCTTGGCGCGGTTAGCCTTCGAGATGTTGGTCATCTCATCGATACTCTTGACATGCTGTTCATAGAGCCATTTTGCCATCTGCCCACCAGTGAAAGCGGGCATCCCTAAGTCCTTCGCTACTTGCTTCAGTTCGGCAAGAGTGAGACCGAGAAGATATTTTTTTTCATTATTCATACTGCAAAGATAGTGTTTTTTGCCGAAAAAGTAGTATCTTTGCCACATAATTTAATATAAAATGCTAAAATGAGAGAAAAAATAGACCTTTTCTTGCCTTGTGAAGACTTGGAAATTGCCCGTAAAGCCGTTTCAGAACTGCACGACGACAAGACAGTCCAGCATATCTATCTCCTGGTGGGCGCCGACTTTGCCGCTCGCCATCAAGTGCCTGATGGCTGCACCTTTGTGGTCATCGACCGATTGGAAAGTTCCAATACAGTGAGCAGCATCGCCGAGAATGCCGATGCCGACTATGTGATGATTTGCACCAAGACTACCCCTGTCCGTTGGGGGCTCTATGCCCTGGAGCGTTTTCTCCGTACGGCGGATGATACGGATGCCGTGATGGTTTATGCCGACCACTATTCGGTGGAAGAGGGGCAGCTCGTGAAGCATCCCGTCATCGACTACCAGAAAGGGTCGCTTCGGGATGATTTCGATTTCGGAAGCCTTTGGTTTGTCAAGGCGCAGTGTCTCTATGACTATGTAGCCCAGTCAGATCGCGTAGAGTATCAGTTTGCCGGTCTTTACGACTTCCGTCTTTATTTGAGTCGAATGGGAGAAATCTTCCATCTCAATGAGTTTCTCTATACCGAGGATGAGCTCGATACGAGAAAGAGTGGTGAGAAGCAGTTTGACTATGTGAACCCGCGCAACCGTGAAGTGCAGATAGAGATGGAGAAGGTCTGTACCCAGCACCTGGCCAAGGTCGGAGCCTTGGTAGATACCAATTTCTATCGCCAGCCTGACTTCGACGAGCAGGAATTTGAGAATGAGGCTTCTGTGGTCATCCCAGTGTTCAACCGTGAGAAAACCATTGCCGACGCGGTGAAGAGTGCCCTTAGCCAGAAAGCTAACTTTAAGTTCAATGTCATCGTGGTCAATAATCATTCTACGGATAAGACAGGCGAGATTCTTACCGAGATAGCCCGAGAGATGGAGGCAAAGAACGATAAGATGGCTGGGCGTCTCGTCCAGATTGTGCCCGACAGAGACGACCTGGGTATCGGTGGCTGCTGGAATGTCGCCATCAACAGCGATCACTGCGGCAAGTTTGCCGTACAGCTCGACAGTGACGACCTTTATTCTTCGCCCAAGACCCTTCAGAAGATAGTGGATGCCTTTCACAAGCAGAAGGCGGCGATGATAATTGGCTCTTACCGCATGTGTGATTTCGATCTTAATACCTTGCCTCCAGGACTCATTGATCATAAGGAGTGGACGGAGGAGAATGGATGTAACAATGCCTTGCGCATCAATGGTCTGGGAGCGCCCCGTGCATTCTTCACCCCCTTGGTAAGGCAGATACAGTTCCCTAATACGTCCTATGGCGAGGACTATGCCCTCGGATTGGCTTTCTCCCGCCGTTACCGCATTGGCAGAATCTATGACGAACTCTATCTCTGCCGTCGTTGGGGAGGCAACAGCGATGCGGCGTTGAGCATCGACCGTGTGAATGCCAACAATCTCTACAAAGACCGCCTTCGTACCATGGAGCTGAAGGCGCGCCAACAGATGTTGCTAGGCAAGGCAGACATTATGGAAGACAGTAGTATCTCCCGTTTTTTCAATCGACAGTTGGAGATGTGGGAGGATGCCCGCCATCGTTTCCGCGACCTTAAGCATGTGGAGACTCGTCAACTTTCCGACCAAATCAAATTGCAGTGGAACCCCGCCCGAATCGTGAGCACAGGAGCCAAGGTAGATAAGAAGACCCTCGGCGAGCGCCCATGCTTCCTTTGCGACAAGAATCGCCCAAAGGTGCAGATGGCGAAACAGATAGACGAACGGTTCCTACTATTGGTCAATCCATTCCCTATCTTGCCTGTCCACTTTACCATTCCGGCAAGAAAGCATCAGCCACAGGCTATTTATAAGAATTATGGCGCGATGCACCGTTTTCTCTCCATGCATAGCGAGTTGATGGTGTTCTATAATGGTCCGAAGTGTGGGGCCTCAGCTCCCGACCATCTTCACTTCCAGGCTGGTTCGAGTGGCTTCTTGCCCTTGCAGGCCAACTGGCAGCGTCTCTCCCGAAACCTTACCAGTGTAATTTCGCTCAGCGACGAGGAGAAGATTGCAGTGTTGCATGACTTTGTGGTGCCAGCCTTTGTCATCATCTCGAAGAGTGAGGATAGCGACGAAGCACTCTTTCGACGTCTCTATCAGTCGATGCCCGTTTGTGGAGACGAGACCGAACCAATGATGAATATCATCGCATGGCGTAAGGGCGAAGAATACGTCAGTGTGGTGATTCCGAGGGAGAAACATCGCCCGGAGGCCTACTTTGCCGAGGATGATACGCAGGTGATGGTTTCGCCTGGAGCTCTCGATATGAGCGGACTCATCATTACCCCTCGTGAGGAAGACTTCTACAAGTTGACCGATGAAAGAGCCACAGCCCTCTTGCAGGAGTGTGGCGTGAGTTGGGAGAAGATGGAGTGCATCGTCAGCAAACTCAAGGCTTCGAAAGATGCCGAGGCGCAGTGCGAGGATTCCACATTATATAATAAAGGTAAGCAACCTGACGTAACCGTAGGCATCGTGAGTGGCCAGGAGATTCGCTTCTCGCTCAACAAGCCTTATCTTGCCAAGGGCGAGACCATGGTAGGTGAGCAAGTGGTGGAGTTCTCTGAGGGCGGTGTGCTTTGGAATGGCAACCAGTACAGTCAGCTCACCTTTCATCCTCAGAGTGCCGATGCCTCGTTCTCGCTGAACGACGTCACTATCGGCGTCAACTTCCATTGGGAGCGCAAGGAGACACAGACCTTCCTCGGTACGCTCCGTTTCGTGGTAGAGAGCGATAAGATAGTGGCCATTAATGAACTGCCTGTAGAGAAGTACTTGGAGAGTGTTATCAGTAGTGAGATGAGTGCCACGTCGAGCTTGGAACTCCTCAAGGCACATGCCGTAATTTCCCGTTCGTGGCTCTTGGCACAGATGAAGAAGCGTCGGGATGTAGCGGAGAGCGGCAACAACTTCTTCTCGTTTGTTAAAAAGGACGACATGCTCATCCGGTGGTACGACCGCGAGGATCATACCATCTTCGATGTGTGTGCCGACGACCATTGTCAGCGTTACCAAGGCATCACCAAGGAAACTTCGCCCCATGTGGCTGAGGCTGTCCGCCAGACCAAGGGTCAGGTGCTGCTGGATGGCGATGAGATATGCGATGCACGGTTCTCGAAGTGTTGTGGTGGTATGACAGAGGAATTCCAGTATTGTTGGGAGGATACACAGAAGAGCTATCTGACTGCAGTGAGAGACCTGGTGTTGGGAATAAAAGGAGTGAAGAGTGAAGAACGAAGAGTGAAGAATTCTACAGTAATTGTTGCTGAAGACTCTTCAGAAAAGCGTTCGCAAGCCATTTCTGTATCAGAAAAGCAAGATGATTCTTCACTCTTCGTTCTTCACTCTTCACTCCAAGTCGAGGCGACAGCCGAGGCGTGGATTCGTTCGAACCCTCCTGCTTCTTGCAACACTACCGATAAGAAGGTGCTCTCGCAGGTACTCAACGACTATGACCAGGAGACCGCCGACTTTTATCGTTGGAAGGTGACCCTCACGCAGGAGAAGATACAACAGCTCTTCAGCGAAAAATTGAATATGAACTTTGGTGCCATCCTCGACATGAAAGCAGTGGAGCGGGGCAAGAGTGGGCGTATCAGCAAACTGCAAATCATCGGAACGGAGAAAACCTTCACTATCGGCAAGGAACTCGAAATCCGCCGTGCGCTCAGCGATACCCATCTCTATAGTTCTGCTTTCGTAGTAGACAAGTATGACAAGGATGCGGACGGCATCCCTCAGCGTTTTGATATTATCGGAGCAGGCTGGGGGCATGGAGTAGGTCTCTGCCAGATAGGTGCTGCTGTGATGGGCGAGGAAGGATATTCATACGATGACATCCTCCTGCACTATTATCAGGGAGCCGACATCAAGCAACTTTATAAATAACACTGAAAAATGAACAATAACAAGAAGCGGAATCCATGGGCGTGGATTCCAACCCTATATTTTGCAGAGGGACTGCCCAACGTGATAGTGACAGCCCTCTCCGTAGTGATGTATATGCAGATGGGACTCACCGACGCCGAGGTGGGTCTCTACACGGGATGGCTTGCCCTGCCTTGGGTGGTAAAGCCACTATGGAGTCCTTTCATCGACCTCTTGAAGACCAAGCGCTGGTGGGTGCTAACGATGCAAGCTCTTATCGGAGCGGCGTTGGCAGGCATCGCCTTCTCCATACCTACCGCCTTTTGGTTTCAGGCCACCATGTGCCTCTTCTTCCTCATCGCCTTCTGTAGTGCTACGCACGACATTTCTGCCGATGGCTTCTATATGATAGAATTAGACGAGCATACGCAGACCAAGTTCGTGGGCTTGCGAAACACCTTCTATCGTTTTGCCATCATCTTTGTGAATGGTTTTCTGGTGATGCTGGCTGGTGTCTTGCAGGTGTTGTTTCGTAATCAGATACGTTTCTCGTGGGCACTTATCTTCTACGGGTTGGCGGGTATCTTTATCGGCTTGTGGCTCTATCACAGCCGTTTCATGCCTCGTCCTAAGGAGGATGTACAGACTGAGAGAACCGTGGCAGAGGTGGCGCATGAACTGAAGAATATGTTCCGCACCTTCTTTGTGAAGTTTGGGGCAAAGGAAACTGTCTGCGTGTTGCTCTTCCTCTTGCTCTATCGTTTCCCCGAGGCGTTGCTCAATACGATGACCAAGACTTTTATCCTGCGTCCTAACTCTCAGGGCGGCTTGGGACTTTCGCCGCAGGAATACGGTTTGGCGAATGGCACGGTAGGGCTTATCGGCCTCTTGCTGGGTGGCATCATCGGTGGCATCTTGGTGAGTCGCGACGGTATGAAGAAGTGGCTTTGGACGATGGTTTGTGCCATTACCTTGCCCGATGCCGTTTATATCTATCTGAGTTATTCGCTCAATAGCGACCTTTTTATGGTATCCTCTTGTCTCTTCGTAGAACAGTTTGGCTATGGCTTGGGCTTTACAGTGCTTACTCTCTACATGCTCTTCTATAGCCAGGGCAAGTTCAAGACCTCCCATTATTCCATCTGTACAGGAATCTCGTATCTGGGACTGATGCTTCCTGGCATGATTTCCGGTTACTTGAAGGATATGGTGGGCTACCGCATGTTCTTCATCATCGTGATGGCTTGTTGCGTCATCACCTTCCTTGTTACCGCCTTCCTCAAGATAGACCCTAACTTCGGAAAGAAGGAAAAGGAGAGCGAGGATGAAGTGGAGGAAATAAAAGAATAATACGCGAACATAAGATATGTGGATAGGATAATATTCTTTGTAATCTTTCGATAAATGAAGAGGATATGTGATTTTATCTCCCGATATGTGGGAATGCTTGTTTTGTTGGTGGCAGTGGTGGCACTGCTGCTTCCTTCTTGTTTTCGATGGATTGATACAGTATATATCAATCCTCTGTTGGGACTGGTGATGTTCGGTATGGGCTTGACGCTCAATCCTAACGATTTCAGGGTGGTGTTCAGCCGTCCGAAGGATGTCGTCATTGGCTGCCTAGCGCAGTTTGTCGTCATGCCTGGGGTGGCCTGGCTTTTGGCCAAGGTGTTTCAACTTCCGTCTGAGTTGGCGATAGGAGTTGTCTTGGTGGGCTGTTGTCCGGGAGGCACTGCTTCCAACGTGATGACTTACCTTGCTAAGGGCGACTTGGCTTTGTCTGTAGGGATGACGGCGGCCTCCACCGTCCTTGCTCCATTCCTTACACCGTTCCTTACTTGGCTGATAGCGGGCACCTATGTACATGTGGATGCGCTCAGTATGTTCCTGTCTATCGTGCAGGTGGTAATCCTCCCCATCATCGTGGGCTTCATTGTGCAGAAGTATTGTCCCAAGTTCACGGCGAAGGCGGTGGACTATTTGCCTGGCTTCTCTTCGCTGGCCATTGCCCTCATAGCGGGTACGGTTGTTTCTCACTCTGCCGAGCGGCTCCTTGGCAGTGGATTGGTAGTGGTTCTTGTGGTGATGTTGCACAACGTTTGCGGCTTGCTTCTTGGTTTTTCCATCGGCAAGTTGCTGCATTTGGAGTATAAAAAATGTGTGGCCATCAGTATCGAGGTGGGTATGCAGAACTCTGGCCTTGCATGCTCTCTTGCCACACTCCATTTTGCCGCCTATCCGATGGCCACGATTCCTGGTGCCATCTTCAGCGTGTGGCATAATATCAGTGGGGCATTGATGGCTAGGGTTTATGGTGCAAGAGACCGCATGTTTTTCTTCTCTTAAATTAACATTTAACAATTAAAAACATATTCTTTCGGAAATAATTGCTACCTTTGCACACGCTTAGAAGCATTTAATAAATAACGTTATACAAATTTTTATGAACTTTACACTATTTATCACCGTTTTGCTGACGGCTGTGACTTTGGTGGTGGCTGCTTACGTCATCGCTAAGCTCATTGGTCCCCGCTCATACAATCCGGTAAAGGGTGAGCCCTTTGAGTGTGGTATCCCGACGCGCGGCAGCTCCTGGTTGCCAAGCCACATCGGCTACTACCTCTTCGCCATCCTCTTCCTGATGTTTGACATCGAGACCGTGCTGCTTTACCCATGGGCAGTCGTAGTTAAGCAGTTTGGACCTATGGCTCTCGTGAGCATCGGGTTCTTCCTGTTGGTATTGGTATTTGGCCTTGCTTACGCTTGGCGGAAAGGAGCATTGGAATGGAAGTAAACAAAAGAGCCTCTATCAAGAGTATTCCTTACGACGAGTTTAAGGACAATGATACCCTCGAGAAGATAGCCCAAGAGCTCAACGAGGGTGGTGCCAATGTGGTGGTCGGTTCGCTCGACGCAGCCATCAACTGGGGACGCAGCAACTCTCTTTGGTCTTTGACCTTCGGTACCTCTTGCTGTGGTATCGAGTTCATGGCCGTGGGTTGTGCGCGTTATGACTTCTCCCGTTTCGGCTTCGAGGTTACCCGTAACTCTCCACGTCAGGCAGACTTGATAATGTGCGCCGGTACCATCACCAACAAGATGGCACCTGTGTTCAAGCGTTTGTACGATGAGATGGCCGAGCCCAAGTACGTTGTTGCCGTGGGCGGATGCACCATCTCCGGTGGACCGTTCAAGAAGAGCTACAACGTGGTGCGCGGCATCAGCGAACTGGTGCCTGTGGATGTGTACATCCCCGGTTGTCCTCCACGCCCAGAGGCTATCCTCTACGGCATGATGCAGTTGCAGCGTAAGGTGAAGGTAGAGAAATTCTTCGGCGGTGCCAATCACAAGATGACCAAAGAGGAGAAGGAACTCTCCCTGTCGAAGGGTGGCTTGCACGGCTTGAGCAACGAGAACCTTGCCGACGCCAAGTTGCTCGGACACAAGGAGCCTATCATCGTAACAGAAGTACCTGAGGACTTCGATCCCCAGAAAGGTCTAACTGATTAAATATAATAAGGTATAAGAACATGAAACTGAATAACATTGAATTGAGTTTTGACAACTTTGCCGCAGAGATGGCGAAGTTGAAGAACGAGAAGCATTTCGACTACCTTGTTACCATCATCGGTGAAGACTTCGGTGAGGAAGGTCTCGGATGTATCTACATTCTTGAGAACACTCAGACTAATGAGCGTTGCTCAGTCAAGGCTATCGCCAAGAAGGTGGATGGCTCTGACGTTATCCCTACAGTCATCAATCTCTGGAAGGTAGCTGACTTGTTGGAGCGTGAAGTATTCGATTTCGTCGGCATCAAGTTCTTGGGTCACCCAGACATGCGCCGTCTCTTCCTCCGCACCGACTTCAAGGGCTATCCATTGCGCAAGGACTTCGATATGAGCCCAGAGGCTAACAAGTTCCCTTGCACCGATGAGCCAGAGGATGACTTTACTGTTGAGTACAGCTTGAGCCAGGATGGTCACTTGGTTGCAACACAGAAGCGTCGCTTCGACGAGGACGACTATGTGGTGAACATCGGTCCTAACCACCCGTCTACCCACGGTGTGCTTCGTCTGCAGACTGTCGTTGACGGCGAGACCGTGAAGCGCATCTACCCCCACCTCGGTTATATTCACCGTGGTATCGAGAAGATGTGGGAGGGAATGACCTATCCACAGACCTTGGCTTTGACAGACCGTCTGAACTACCTCTCCGCCATGATGCACCGCCACGCACTGGTGGGCGTGATAGAGGAGGGTATGGGTATCGAGCTTTCCGACCGCATCCGCTACATCCGCACCATCATGGACGAGTTGCAGCGTATCAACTCCCACTTGCTCTACCTCGGTTGTACAGCACAGGACTTGGGTGCCCTCACAGCGTTCCTCTACTGTATGCGCGACCGTGAGCACGTGCTGAACGTGATGGAGGAGACAACGGGTGGACGTCTTATCCAGAACTACTACCGCATCGGTGGTCTGCAGGCAGACATCGACCCCAACTTCGTGCAGAACGTGAAGACCCTCTGCAAGTATCTCCGTCCGATGATCCAGGAGTACCTCGACGTGTTCGGTGACAACGTGATTACCCATAACCGTCTTGAAGGTGTAGGGCCTATGGGTCTTGAGGATTGTATCAACTATGGTGTGACAGGTCCCGCCGGTCGTGCCTCTGGTTGGAAGAACGATACCCGCAAGCGTCACCCCTACGACATGTACGACAAGGTGGAGTGGAAGGAAATCACGCTGACGGGCTGCGACTCCATGGACCGCTACTATGTGCACATCCAGGAGTTGTACCAGAGTCTCGATATCATCGAGCAGCTCATCGACAACATCCCAGAGGGAGAATTCTACATCAAGCAGAAGCCTATCATCAAGGTGCCCGAGGGACAGTGGTACTTCTCTGTAGAAGGAGCCAGCGGCGAGTTTGGTGTCTATCTCGACAGCAAGGGCGACAAGAGTCCTTACCGCATGAAGATGCGTCCGATGGGCCTCTCGCTCACAGGTGCTTTGGATCCAATGCTCCGTGGCCAGAAGATCGCCGACCTCATCACTACAGGTGCTGCAATTGATTTCGTAATTCCTGACATTGATAGATAATTATGTTTGATTTTAGTATAGTAACAACATTCATCGACAATCTCCTTCGCCAGACTTTGGGTTTGGGCGACTTCCTGTCGATATTGATAGAGTGCGTGCTCGTGGGCGTCTGCATCTTGACAGCCTATGCCCTCATCGCCATCGTGCTCATCTTCATGGAGCGTAAGGTGTGTGCCTACTTCCAGTGCCGTCTGGGCCCGATGCGTGTGGGTCCCTGGGGTGTCTTCCAGGTGTTCGCCGACGTGCTCAAGATGTTGATCAAGGAGATCTTTACCGTGGACAGAGCCGACAAGTTGCTCTATTTCATGGCCCCTCTTCTCGTGATCATCGCCTCCGTGGGTACCTTCTCGTTCTTGCCATGGAACAAGGGGGCGCATATCCTCGACTTCAACGTGGGCGTGTTCCTCATCACTGCCGTTAGTTCTATCGGTGTGATTGGTGTGTTCCTCGCAGGTTGGGCTTCCAACAACAAGTACTCTGTGGTGTCAGCCATGCGTGGTGCCGTGCAGATGATCTCTTATGAGATGTCTCTCGGTCTGTGCTTGATCTCTGCTGTAGTACTCACCGGCACCATGCAGGTGAGCGGTATCGTGGAGGCACAGACTGGAGCCTGGAACTGGTTGATCATCAAGGGACACGTGCCAGCCATCTTGGCTTTCCTCGTGTTCCTCGTGGCAGGTAATGCTGAGGCTAACCGTGGTCCTTTCGACTTGGCCGAGGCCGAGAGTGAGTTGACCGCAGGTTACCATACCGAGTATTCTGGTATGGGCTTCGGTTTCTACTACCTCGCTGAGTACCTCAACCTCTTCGTGATTTCTGGTATCGCCTCTACCGTATTCCTCGGTGGTTGGGCACCATTGAACATCGGCATCGAGGGCTTCGACAACTTGATGAACCTCATCCCTGGTTTCATCTGGTTCTTCGGCAAGACCTTCGCCGTGGTATGGCTCCTGATGTGGGTACGCTGGACCTTCCCCCGTCTCCGCATTGACCAGATTTTGAAGTTGGAGTGGAAGTACCTGATGCCATTGTCATTGGTCATCCTGATTATGATGACCGTATGCGTAGCGTTCGGATTCCACGGATAAATCCCATAACACATTAATAAAACAAAAAAAGTATGTCTAACAATTCATATTTCGGCGGTATTGCAGCGGGTCTGAAGACCCTCGCCACAGGTATGAAGGTCACTCTGAAGGAGTACCTCACACCCAAGAGCACCGAGCAGTATCCTGAGAACCGCAAGACTACACTCCACGTCTCTCCACGATTCCGTGGCCGCCTGGTATTCGTCCGCGACGAGAACGAGGCCTACAAGTGTGTGGGTTGTACCTTGTGCGAGAAGTCATGCCCCAACGACACCATCAAGATCCAGACCGAGATGGTAGAGGATCCGGAGACAGGCAAGAAGAAGCGCAAGTTGGTGGATTACCAGTACGACTTGGGCGACTGCATGTTCTGTGAGCTTTGCGTCAACGCATGCAACTTCGGTGCCATCAAGTTTGTCAACGATTTCGAGAATGCCGTCTTCGACCGCAACAAGTTGGTGATGCACCTCGACAAGGAGGTTTACAAGGGCGGAAGCCTGCCAGGCCTCATCGACGGTGGCGCACCATTGGAAATCGGTAAGTTTAACACCAAGACCAAGTAATCAAGGAGGACAGTAACAATGATAACAGCAAATTTATTTATGTTCGTCATCTTGGCTGTAGTCATCCTTGGCTCAGCTTTGGTGTGCGTATTCACCAAGCGCATCATGCGTGCGGCAACGTTCCTGTTGTTCGTGCTCTTCGGCGTGGCAGGTCTCTACTTCCTGCTCGACTACACCTACCTGGGTGCCGCCCAGATTTCGGTGTACGCAGGCGGTATTACCATGCTCTACGTCTTCGCCATCCAGTTGGTGTCCAAGCGTACGCTCCAGGGACTCATGGAGCACGTCAAGGGCAGCAAGGTGCTGGGACGTGCGCTCGTCTGCCTCGTGGGTTTCATTACCCTGGCAGTCATCGTGTTGAAGAATGTATTCGTAGATATGGCCGCTACGGTGGCCGACACCGAGGTGCCTATGGACAAGGTAGGCTCTGCCCTGGTGGGTGCTGACAAGTATGGCTACGTGTTGCCATTCGAGTTCATCTCCGTGTTCCTGCTGGCATGTATCATCGGTGGTATCTTAATCGCAAGAAAGGAGGATAAGAAATGATTCCAGTACAATGTTTCTTCGTGCTATCGGCACTCTTGTTCTTCATCGGTGTCTATGGCTTTGTTACCCGTCGTAACCTCGTGGCAATGCTCATCTCTATCGAGCTTGTGCTGAATGCAGCCGACCTTAACTTCGCCGTGTTCAACCGCATCCTCTTCCCCGGAGAGCTGGAGGGCTTCTTCTTTACCCTCTTCTCCATCGGAGTGGCAGCAGCCGAGACAGCCGTGGCACTCGCCATTATTATCAACGTTTACCGCAACTACAACAGTGACCAGGTGAACAGTATTGAAAACATGAAATTCTAAAGTAAGAATATGTACAGTTATGCATTTTTGATACTTCTTCTCCCGTTCCTGAGCTTCCTGATCTTGGGACTTGCGGGTATGAAGATGAAAAGACCGGTAGCAGCCCTCATCGGTACCGTACTGATGGGTTGTGTGTTCGCCATGTCTGTATATACAGCCTACGAATACTTCTTCGCCGTGGGTCGCGATGCCTCCACAGGCTTGTACCCCACAGAGACTGTATTTAACTTCACATGGCTGAAGTTTACCGAGTTGCTGACGTTCAACATTGGTTTCCGACTGACACCACTCTCCGTATTGATGCTCATCGTGATTACCACCGTCAGCTTCATGGTCCACATCTACTCCTTCGGCTACATGGCCGAGCGTGACGAGAACTACAAGGTAGAGGAATACGAGAAGGGTATGCAGCGTTTCTACGCCTACCTGAGCCTCTTCACCATGTCCATGCTGGGCTTGGTGGTGGCCACCAACATCTTCCAGATGTACCTCTTCTGGGAGTTGGTGGGTGTTTGCTCCTACCTGCTCATCGGATTCTACTATCCCAAGCACGCTGCCGTTCATGCCAGCAAGAAGGCGTTTATCGTGACCCGTTTCGCCGACCTCTTCTTCCTGATCGGTATCTTGTTCTACAGCTTCTATGTTGGTACGTTCAACTACGACCTCAACGCGCAGCCCGAGCTTCACAGTGCTTTGGCTGGTGCTGCATGGGTGATGCCTACGGCTTTGTTCCTCATGTTCATCGGTGGTGCCGGTAAGAGTGCTATGTTCCCCTTGCACATCTGGTTGCCGGATGCCATGGAGGGTCCTACTCCTGTGTCTGCCTTGATCCACGCTGCCACCATGGTGGTAGCCGGTGTTTATCAGGTGGCAAGTCTCTTCCCCATCTGGGTAGAGTACGCTCCACAGACTTTGCACTATGTGGCTTACATCGCAGCCTTCACTGCCTTCTATGCAGCAGCTGTAGCTTGCTGCCAGCGCGACATCAAGCGTGGTTTGGCTTTCTCTACCATCTCGCAGATTGCCTACATGCTCGTAGCCCTCGGCGTTTGCTTCGCCGTAGACAATCACCACGGCGGTCTGGGTTACATGGCTGGTATCTTCCACTTGTTCACACATGCCATGTTCAAGGCTTTGCTGTTCCTCTGCTCTGGTGCCATCATCGTCATCATCGGCAGCAACTTCAAGGACTACATGGGCGGCTTGCACAAGTACATGCCTATCACCAACGTTTGCTTCCTCATCGGTTGCTTGGCGATTGCGGGTATACCTCCCTTCGCAGGCTTCTGGTCAAAAGATGAAATCATCTCTGCTTGCTTCCAGTTCTCTCCCTACATGGGGTGGTTCATGACTGTGGTGGCAGGTATGACAGCCTTCTACATGTTCCGTCTCTATTACGTTATCTTCTGGGGACAGAGCTACTACGAGTTGGATCCCGAGCATCGTCGCAAGCCACAGGAGGTTCCCTTCGTAATGTGGGGGCCGTTGGTGTTCCTCGCAGTCATCTCGGTGTTCTGCGGTTTGATTCCTTTCGGCCACTTCATCTCGGCCGACGGACAGAGCTATGACATCCACATCGACATGAGCGTGGCTACCACCTCTGTGATTGTTGCCCTCATCGGCATCGGTCTGGCTACCTATATGTACGCTCCCAAGAAGACTCCTCTTGCCGACGCATTGGCAAAGAAGATGCCTAAGTTGCACAAGGCAGCGCTGAATCGTTTCTACATCGACGACGCATGGCAGTTCTTCACCCACAAGATTGTGTTCGGTTGCTTCTCCAAGCCCATCGCATGGTTCGACCGCCGCGTTATCGACGGCACGTTCAACTTCATGGCATGGGGCACACAGGAGGCAGGCGAAACCATCCGTCCTTGGCAGAGCGGCGATGTACGCAGCTACGCCATCTGGTTCCTCACCGGTACCGTGGCATTGACGCTCATCCTCATCGCATTTGTCTAATAGCATGTCTCACAATTAAGTAAATAGAAAAGAAATGAATTTAAGTATATTCGTCATAGTACCACTCATCATGTTGCTCGGCCTCTGGTTGGCTCGCAACGACAAGCAGGTGCGTGGTGTGATGGTAGCAGGTGCCACCGTGCTGGTAGCCCTCTCCGTCTATTTGGTGTTTGCATTTCTCGAGGCTCGTGAGACAATGCCGGCAGACCAAGCTCCTATGCTCTTCACCTACAGTGTGCCATGGTTCAAGCCCTTGCACATCAACTACAGTCTCGGTGTAGACGGTATCTCTGTGGTGATGCTGCTCCTTACTTCCATCATCGTCTTCACGGGTACCTTCGCCTCTTGGCAGATGGAGCCTATGAAGAAGGAGTATTTCCTCTGGTTCACCCTCTTGAGCATCGGTGTGTATGGCTTCTTCATCTCCGTGGATATGTTCACCATGTTCATGTTCTACGAGGTGGCGCTCATCCCTATGTACCTCTTGATTGGTGTGTGGGGTAGTGGTGCGAAAGAGTATTCTGCCATGAAGCTTACCTTGATGTTGATGGGTGGTTCTGCCCTCCTCATCATCGGTATCTTGGGTATCTACTTCTACAGTGGTGCCCAGACCTTCGAGATTATGGACATCGCCCACCATACCAATGGTGCGCATGCAATCCCCGAGAGCGTGCAGAACGTGTTCTTCCCCTTGCTCTTCATCGGTTTCGGTATCTTGGGTGCTTTGTTCCCCTTCCACACATGGTCTCCTGACGGTCACGCCAGTGCCCCGACAGCTGTGTCCATGTTGCACGCCGGTGTGTTGATGAAGCTCGGTGGTTACGGTTGCTTCCGCATCGCCATGTTCCTCTTGCCTGCCGCTACCCACGGATTCTGGATCAAGGTGTTCCTGGTGTTGACCACCATCTCTATCGTTTATGGTGCCTTGTCTGCCTGTGTGCAGACCGACTTGAAGTACATCAACGCCTACTCCTCAGTTTCTCACTGTGGTATGGTGCTCTTCGCCCTCTGTATGATGACCCAGACAGCAGCTACGGGTGCTATCCTCCAGATGTTGTCTCACGGTTTGATGACCGCCCTCTTCTTTGCCGTTATCGGTATGATTTACCACCAGGCTGGCACGCGTGACGTTCGTTACCTGGGTGGTTTGATGAAGATTATTCCTTTCCTCTCTGTAGGTTATGCTGTGGCAGGTCTCGCCAACCTCGGTTTGCCAGGTTTCTCTGGTTTCGTGGCTGAGATGACCATCTTCGTGGGTGCGTTCCAGAACGCCGACATGTTCCACCGCGTATGTACCATCATCGCTTGTACCTCCATCGTAGTGACGGCTGTATACATCCTTCGCTGTGTGGGCAAGATCCTTTACCAGAAGGTCCCCAACCCCAAGTTGGAGAAGTTGCACGATGCCACATGGGACGAGCGCATCGCCGTGGCAGGTCTTATCGCCTGCGTGGCAGGTCTCGGTATGTTCCCACTCTGGGCAGAGGAGATCATCATGGATGCCGTAGGCCCTATCTTTAGTGTAATAAACATGTAATAAATATCAGAAGAAATGAATTACAGTCAATTTTTAAATATGATTCCAGAGGCTACCTTGATGGCAGTCCTGCTTATCACTTTCATAGCTGACTTCTGCAGTTCCAAGAGCGCAGACCGTAAGTGGTTCAATCCTCTGGTATGTCTCTTGATGGTGGCTCATATCGCCATCAATATCTGCCCCACGCACGCCAGCGAGGCTTTCGGCGGCATGTACGCTACTGGTCCTGCCGTAGGTGTACTGAAGACCATCCTCGCCTTGGGTACGCTCATCGTTATCATTCAGGCAAAGGAGTGGTTGAGCCGTGAGGACACTGCCTTCAAGGAGGGTGAGTTCTATATGCTCACCATCTCCACCCTGCTCGGTATGAACATGATGGTGAGTGCCAACCACTTCCTCCTGTTCTTCCTCGGCTTGGAGATGGCATCCGTGCCTATGGCTTGCCTCGTGGCTTTCGACAAGTACCGTCACAACTCCGCTGAGGCTGGTGCCAAGTTTATCTTGACAGCCACCTTCTCCAGCGGTGTGATGATTTATGGTATCTCCCTGCTCTATGCTGCCTGCGGTACGCTGTACTTCGGCGACATGGCTGCCGTGGTGAAGCCATCAGCCCTGAGCATTGCCGGTCTGGTGTTCTTCTTCAGTGGCTTGGGCTTCAAGATTTCCTTGGTTCCTTTCCACTTCTGGACAGCCGATTCTTACCAGGGTGCACCTACTACCGTTACGGGTTACCTCTCTGTAGTGTCTAAGGGTGCTGCAGCGTTCACACTCTGTGCCATCCTGATGAAGGTGTTCGCACCTATGGTACACTACTGGACCGTATTGCTCTACATCGTCATCGTACTCTCCATCACTATCGCCAACCTCTTCGCCATCCGTCAGAGTGACCTGAAACGCTTCATGGCGTTCTCTTCTATCTCTCAGGCAGGCTACATCATGTTGGCTGTGGTAGGTAATTCTGCGATGAGCGTGACCGCCCTTACTTACTACGTGCTTATCTATGTGGTAGCCAACATGAGCGTCTTCACTATCATCTCGGCTGTAGAGGAGCACAACAACGGCACCGTTCAGATGGACAGCTACAACGGTCTCTACAAGACCAATCCCCGCTTGGCATTCCTGATGACCTTGGCTTTGTTCTCCCTCGGTGGTATTCCACCGTTTGCAGGTATGTTCTCTAAGTTCTTCGTGTTCATGGCAGCTGTGGGTACTCACGATATCCACACCACGATGGGTGCCTGGGCATACGGTGTGGTATTCATCGCCTTGGTCAACACGGTAATCAGCTTGTACTACTACTTGCTCATCGTGAAGGCTATGTTCATCAAGCACAACGACAACCCGTTGCCTACCTTCCAGAGCGCATGTTCTACCAAGTTGGCACTTGCCATCTGTACGGTAGGTATCGTGGCATTCGGCGTATGCTCGTTCGTCTTCGACTGGATTTCAGTAGCAGCGAACGCATAAGCGTGTTTTGCAAAACTAACAGTTTCGGCGGATATGTACTCCGCCTTATAATAAAGAGGGTGTGTCAAAAAAGACACACCCTCTTTGTTGTTCCGGACTGTAAGCCCAGCTACACATAGCTCAGGGTGTTGCCCTGAACTATGAGCATCTGCCCCTTCAGGGCGTGCAGGAGGTACGGCGCCCCCACCGTATCCACACACAATGCAGCGGGGACGCGTCTCGCTACTACAACAGCCCAGCGCATTATGGTACAGCGGGCGCTGCAAACTACTATAGTTAGCTTACCTTTTACAGATGTCCACCACATGACTGCCTGCTCCCATCAGGTCTGGGCGTTCAGATACACGTTTCTGATAGTCGAGGAAACGGGCAAACGTCTCGTCGCTCATCTGGTTGAGGCGCGTACGCATATAGTCGGACGGTCCGTCGGGAGAGAAAATGGTGACACGGTCCAGTCCGGCCATCCGGTCCAGTCTGTCGATGTCCTCCAACCGCACATAATCGTACAGCTCGTCTTGGTTGGCCTGTATGTGGAAATCCTCGTCCACGGCACCGCGTTCCATCAGCCCGTCGATGCGGTCTTCGTCAAAGCAGTAAGAGAGGATGCTGTACTCGTTCATCAGATAGGCTACAAAGATAAGACCGCCTGGCTTCGTTACCCGTCGGGCCTCAGTAAGCGCCTTGAGCTTCTCTTCATCGCCTATGAGATGGTATAGAGGTCCGAGCAGTAGCGTGATGTCAGCCGAAGCATCGGGCAGGAAAGGCATGTGGCGTGCATCGCTCTGCACAACATCGGCAGTGGGCTCCCGCTTCAGAAACACGTCAATGTTGCGCCGTACCAGTTCTACCGCCTTTACATTGTAGCCTTCGGCCATGAGCGCCGAAGTATAGCGCCCTGTGCCCGCCCCGATGTCGAGCAGATGCATGCCCGGACGCAGAAAGCGGTGCAAGTGGTACATCGTCGTTTCGAACTCCACTATGCCGTGACGGCGCAGCAGGCGTAGGTCTTCGGGGTGTTTGTTGTAATGTTTCTCTATGTTGGATAGTGCCATTTGTCTGTTTCGTAATGGTAAAAACTAAGTGGGTAATAATGCAAAGGTAGTCAATCTTTTGCAAAATGCCAAGATTTTCCCCTTCTATTTCTGGAGTATATTCGAGGGAAATGTGTATCTTTGCATCGTTAATATAAGGAGATTTTGATATGATGAATATGAAGACTTTGATGGTATGCGGCATGCTGCTGCTTCCATCGCTGAGCCAGGCACAGAGTTGCTGTCAAGCCAAGAGTGACAAGAAATGTGAGAAGCAGGAGGTTAAGGCTTGCTGCCAGATGAACAATGAGGTGATAAAGACCATCATGTCTCGCCGTTCCGTTCGCAAGTATCTCGACAAACCCGTAGAGCATGAGAAGTTGGCACTTATTGCCAAGTGTGGCATCAATGCCCCAAACGGTATGAACCAGCAACCTTGGGCTGTAAGAGTGGTAGAGAACCAAGACTTTATCAAGGGAACTACCGAGATATTCAAGAAGGAAAACCCTGAGCAGGCGAAGCGTGATGCCAACTTCAAGAATATGTATCGCAATGCCCCTAATATTATCGTGGTGGCTACACCGAAGGGTAGGGGATTGGTGGATGCTGGCCTGATGGGCGAGAACATGATGCTTGCAGCCAAGTCGTTGGGGCTCGGCACCTGCTGTCTGGGTGGTCCTGTCCGTTTTCTTCAGAGTAGTGATGCTTGCAAGCCATACCTTGCCAAGCTTAATCTGCCAGAAGGTTATGAGATTTGCTACATTCTCGCCGTCGGTTATTCTGACGAGGCTCCAGAGGCGAAGCAAAGGGACGAGAGCAAAATAGAGTTTATCAAGTAGTCGACAAAGTAGAAGAGTTCAGAAGCTATTACGCCAGAGCTGCATAAAGACAAATGAAGAAACAGAGATGGTAGTGTGAGAGAAGGGGTAAACCCAAGAATGTTGTATCTTTGCAATTATGAAACAAGTTTCCGGTTTCTATAATCTTCCTACAGGTGTAACCTCCAGCCAGTTTAGTGATATGGTGGAGGTGTCCAATAGCGGCTTTAACGTCCTCATCCGTGCCAAGCGCGACGGAAAGTGGTGGATGTTGAAGGCGCTTGCTCCCGATGTGCGCCATCTGGAGGTGTACCATAACTTGCTGCGCAAGGAGTTCGACATCCTGGCCGGTTTGGAGCATCCCGGTGTGGTGCATGCCCACGGCATCGAGGAGGTGGATGGCTACGGCGAATGCCTCGTGATGGAATGGATAGACGGGCAGACCTTGCAGCACTGGCTACGGGAATCTCATTCTCTTGCTGCACGCAAGAGGGTGGCGCGCCAGTTGCTCGCCGTGATGGAGTATGTGCACGGCAGACTGGTGGTCCACCGCGACCTGAAACCATCCAACATCATGATAACGCGCAACGGCGGCATGCTGAAGTTGATAGACTTCGGACTGGCCGATGCTGACAGCTACACCATCTTGAAGGAACCTGCCGGCACCTCCCGCTATGTGTCGCCCGAGCAGCAGGCGGGAGGCCCCACAGACGTGCGCAACGACATCTACAGCATGGGTGTCATCCTGCAGCAGTTGCGCCCGGGGCTCACTTATCGTATGGTAGCCAAGCGTTGTCTCCTTCCCATGAAACGGCGGTACGCCAACGTGGTGGAAATGAGACGTCGTGTGCATCTTATTCACAAGGGTAACATCTTCCTTGGTGTTTTCATGGGGATAATCGTATGCGGATGTTTCGCAGGGGCTACTATATACAATAAGGTGGCTACCACAGAACAGACGTGTGATGTCATAACGCAGTTTATGGTAGGCAATTTGGAGTTTAAGTCGTGGGGTGGCGGACTGGTGACGGTCTGTGCTGCCAACGAGAAGGATTCCGTGGTGGAGATACCCAGTTCGGTGAAGTATATGGGTGTAACTTACCATGTAGATGAGATAGAGGACAGTGCCTTTGCCGGTTATCCACAGCTCAAGCGCATGGTGTTGCCCGACAATCCGCAGCTACACATGATGAAGCACGTCTTCGATGGGAGCCCTGCTCTGGAAAGCCTGTGCTTCCGAAGCAAGGTTCCGCCGATGCTGGGCAATGCGATATGGCATGTGACGATGGAGGACGTGTTCGATGCTTCCGCCCTTAAGCGAATCCGTCTGTACGTACCCGTGGGAAGTCGTGAGACTTATCGCCGCTCCCCCTGGGGAAATTTCGCACATATAGAGGAATACTGATTCATATCCGCAACTTGAAAACCTCTTGCAGGTTGCCTTTATTAGAAGGTACGGCACCCTCGCTGTATCATCATCAGGCAGCCGTAGTAGTGTGCGGCGTCCCCGCTGCACTATCACTAAGCATGTCTAACTGTAGTAGTGTGCAGCGTCCTCGCTGCACTAATTTTTACTATTGCATACGGGTGGCGAAGGCGCATTTGTGGCGGAATATTACTATGCTGTTTACGATAGCTATCTATGGCACTTAGTCGTCCTAACTATGCTGTTTACGATGGCTATCTATGGCACTTAGTCGTCCTAAATATACTGTTTACGATAGCTATCTATGGCACTTGCGGTGGCAACCTGGCAACCAGTTTCTATATACCTCAAATCCGCAACAATAAAATTGTTTAGTAACCTGTAAAAAATAACTTGAGCAGATTTGTCCTGCACGCCCTGAAAGCCCGTCGTTGGCACATTTCGCGAATCAAAAAAAAAATCTGCTCAAGTTATTTTTT
>CAVCRI010000024.1:0-26783 GCA_963604545.1 Lachnospiraceae bacterium
ATTTTTTCTCTTTAGCCATTTTACTTTTAGATAAAATATTAAAAATGTTTTGTATTTAATTCTCTTAATATAGAAATCCTAATAACCAGAGCGGTATCTTGTTGTCCTTGCCCACCTCCGTGTTGTAGCGGGCATAGATGGTGTCGGGATTGCTCCTCACCTTGTTGGATGCCTGGGCATCGCAGATGCGGAACTTCTTGCAGCCGTCTACCATGTAGAAGTGATCCTTGCCACCCTGGTGCACCTCGTGGTCTTTCCAGAGCGAGTTGACGAAGAATGTTTCCATCACCTCCTGTGTGTCTATCTGTATCGGGTAGATGGCGTACATGAGGTTGGAGTTGTGCATCATTACCTTGGATGGCTTCTTTGGAAACTCTTGGCCATCTGGATAGATCATGTTGATGAGTCGGGCATCGGCCAGGTACTTGATGTAGTTCATCACCGTGGCGCGGCTCGTGTTGATGCTTTCCGCCAACTGGCTCACGTTAGGTGCCTTGGCTCCCTCTACAGCCAACTGATAGAAGAGTTTCTTAATCTTCGTAAGATATTTCAGTTCTATTTGTTTGATGAGCAGGATGTCCACCTCGGTCATCATGTTCATCGTCTTTAGTAGATTCTCCGTAAAGTTGCGTTGCTCTAGGAAGAATGGATAGAAGCCATGGTGCAGATAGTCTTTGAAGAATTTCATCGGACTGACCTTGGGCAGTATCTGCTTGATGATATGCTCGTGGTTGCGCAGGATGTCGTCTAGTTCGTATGGCTGGAAGTTGTTTCCAGTTTGCAGGTTGATGAACTCTCTGAAGGAGAAGCCTCTCAGGTTGTAGCTCTTGACGATGCCATTCAGCTCTGGGTTCTCTTCCTTGAGGCGCATCACGCTGGAACCGGTGAAGACTATCTTCAGCTCGGGATACAAGTCGTAGCATTTGCGGAGCTCCTTGCTCCAGTCTGGCTGCTTGAAGACTTGGTCGATGAGCAATGTCCTGCCTCCTTGTCTGACGAAGTCGCCTGCGAAGTCTGCGATGCCTCGGCTCTGGAAATAGAAGTTGTTCATGTTCACAAACAAGCATTTGCGGTCTGTCGGGCCAAAATGCTCCTTGGCGTATTGCAGTAGGAAAGTTGTCTTTCCTACGCCGCGGGTACCCTTGATGCCTATCATTCGGTCTGTCCAGTCAATCTCGTCCATGAGGGTTCGTCTGACTGGGGCGTTGGTATGCTCAACTAGGTATGTATGTGTTCTGAAGAATGCTTCTTCCATGAGTTGTATTTATTCTAATTTGTTTTTTTCACTGCAAAGGTAATTAAATATTTCTAATTTGCAAACTCTAGATAGCAAAAAGTAACTTTTTTTTCATTATTTAGCACTTGTCTAAGTAAAACTTGCCACTTTCTGCCGTTTTTCCGTCTTTTCTTTATATCTTTGCAGCATGAAACTACATATCTTCAATCCAGAGCATGATTTGGCTTTGGCTTCTAATTTAAGACAGTTTACTGCTCCTCATGCCGGCAGGCAACTCAGGAGCGACTTGGCCTTCATCCCTGCGCTTTGGGCTGATGAGGGTGACCTCGTGTTGGTGGATGACATCGACAATGCACGCGATAAGGTGCGCCACCTGGGGACACCACTCGCCGACAAGGTGGAATTCATCACCAAGTTGCAGTTGGAACATGCCCTGAAGACCATGTTCTTGGACAGCGTGCATCCTTGGGGCTGGGACTTGAGCCTGAAAGAAGAGTTGCTGCGCATGGGTATGCCTGAGATTATGTTGCTTACAGACGAGAGTTTAGATAAGGTTCGCGAGTTGAGCAGCCGTCGATGGGCTGCCGAGCACTTGCAGCAAGGTGTGCGTTATGTCTCCTCTGCCGCCGAGGTGAAGGAGCTCGTGCTCTCCTGGGGCAAGGCAGTGGTCAAGGCTCCTTGGAGCTCTAGCGGCCGTGGCGTGAGGTATGTCTCGGCTGACGAGTTCAGGACTGCAGGCGATTATCCTTCGTTCGACCGATGGGTGGGAAACCTCATCTTCCGACAGGGAGGTGTCACCGTGGAGCCTTATTATAATAAGGTGAAAGATTTCGGCATGGAGTTCGAGGCTTGCGATGGACAGGTCTCTTATCGTGGGCTTTCTCTCTTCGATACCATCAAGAATGCCTATTCCGGCAATTTGCTTTGCTCCGAGGAGGAGAAGTTGGAGCGAATGAAGCCTTACATCAGCGAGGATGAGCTCCTTGCCATCCGGCAGCATGTGGTGGAGGTGATGACTCCTGCGCTCAAGGATTGCTACCAGGGGGCTTTTGGCGTAGACATGATGATTTGCGCATTGCCAGACAAGGCGGTTGGTCATACTGCCGATTCTGTTGGCATCCATCCTACGAGCAAGGGCTTTGGGGTGGTGCCTTGCATCGAGGTCAACTTGCGCCGTACGATGGGGCATGTGGCTCTCGACCTAACCCGCCACCTCATGGAGATTGATGCCCATTTCAAGAGTGGCACCCTTATGCGTGTGGAATATGATGGCAATCGTTATCATCTGAGGGTGATGCCAGGAGAACCTTCGGAGGAGGCTCCATTCAATTAAGCGAAACAATGAGACAGATATAAATAACAAACTATAAAATAAGCACTTAATAAACAAACGCTCAATCTAAACTTAAAGCAATGAAACGTAATCTACTTATGATGATGCTGGCGGCATCCACGGTGTCGCCAGCCTTTGCCCAAGTCGTTACCAAGACTTCGGTGGCGTTGGCTCAAAAGCCTTATGTGTCGCAGGCGTGGAATCCCGACCTCGGCAATGGCATGTACAAGAACCCTGTCATCAATGCCGACTATAGCGACCCTGATGTGGTTTGTGTAGGCGAGGATTATTACATGACCGCCAGTAGCTTCAACTGCATTCCTGGCTTGCCAATCTTGCACAGTAAGGACTTGGTCAACTGGGAGTTGGTGGGACACGCTGTAACTAAACTTCAGCCAGAGTCTGAGTTCGACAAGCCGTCTCACGGTAATGGCGTGTGGGCTCCTTGTATCAGCTATCACAATGGGGAGTTTTATATCTATTGGGGCGACCCCGACTATGGCGTTTTCATGGTGAAGACAAAGGATCCTGCTGGCAAGTGGGAAGACCCGGTGTGCGTGATTCCTGGCAAGGGCATGATAGATACCTCGCCACTCTGGGATGATGATGGCAGGGTATATCTCGTCAATGGATGGGCCAATTCCCGCAACCGCTTTGCATCTGTCATCACCGTGAGAGAATTGAACGCCGAGGGCACCAAGCCTATCAGCGATCCAGTCATCGTCTTTGACGGCAATGGCACGGAGAACCGTACTTGCGAGGGACCTAAGTTCTATAAGCGCAACGGCTGGTATTGGGTCATGTTCCCTGCCGGTGGTGTGCCAACGGGCTTCCAGGTGGCGATGCGCGCCATGTCTCCTTTCGGACCATACGAGGCGAAGAAGGTGCTGGCGCAGGGCAAGAGCAAGGTCAACGGTCCTCACCAAGGGGCATGGGTACATACCAAGTTCGGCGAAGACTGGTTCCTTCACTTCCAGGACAAGGAGGCATACGGGCGAGTGGTTCATCTGCAACCTGTCACTTGGAAGGACAATTGGCCAGTGATGGGCAAGCTGCCAGCCAAGGGCTATTGTGGCGAGCCTTATGAGTGCTACAAGATGCCTAAGTCGAATGCGCATGTCAACATGAATCCGGTGGAAAGCGACGAGTTCAACCAGCCAAGGCTCGGACTCCAGTGGCAGTGGCAAGCCAACTATCAACAGTGGTACGGCATGCCTACTTCGTGGGGTGTCTATCGCATCTATACTAACAAGAGCGACGAGACCATCTGGCATACGCCAAACCTCTTGCTCCAGAAGACTCCGGCTGATGCCTTCACTGCCACCGCCAAACTGGAGCTCACCGCCAAGGACCAGAACCAGATGGGCGGCGTCATCATGATGGGGCTCGACTATTCGGCTCTCGTGGTGAAGCGAGTGGGCGATGCCTTCCAGCTCCAGCAGATAACCTGTCACCAGGCAGACAAGGGTGGCAAGGAGGAGGTGAAGGTGCTCGACACGCTCAAGCCTACCTCTGCCGACAAGATAGACTACCAGCCAGCCTTGCACGAGGCAGTATATATGCGCATGGTGGTGAAGGACGGCAAGATGCAGTTCTATTTCAGCCAGGATGGCAAGCAGTATAAAAAAGTGGGCGACCTCTTCACGATGCGAGAGGGCAAGTGGATTGGCGCCAAGGTGGGTATGCTCGCCAAGGAACCGGCTGGCAAGACCAACCGAGGATGGATAGATGTGGACTGGTTCCGCATCACCAAGTGATTTGTTTCGCATTATCATGTGATTTTTATAGGTTCAGGCGGCTCCTTTGCCGCCTGAACCACGCTAAAAAGACATATTATTCATATATTCTTCACTTTTTTCGTGCCAAAGTGCCCTAGGATTCGATTTTTTTTGTATCTTTGCAGAAAGAAAAAAGATTATAGCTATAATTATGGGATTATTCGGATTATTCAGTAACAAGAAAAAGGAAACTCTCGACAAGGGTCTGGAAAAGACCAAGGAGAGCGTGTTCGGCAAGTTGGCTCGTGCGGTGGCTGGTAAGTCCACCGTAGATGATGATGTGCTTGATGACCTGGAGGAGGTGCTCATCACCTCTGATGTGGGCGTGGAGACCACGGTGAAGATCATCCATCGCATCGAGGAGCGCGTGGCTCGCGACAAGTATGTCTCAACTTCTGAACTCAACAAGATATTGCGTGAGGAGATTGCCAACCTTTTGTCGGAAAACCATACCGACGACAATGAGAACTGGGACCTCCCTTCCGACCACAAGCCATACGTGATACTCGTGGTCGGTGTCAATGGCGTGGGCAAGACCACGACCATCGGCAAGTTGGCCTATCAGTTCAAGAAGGCGGGCAAGAAGGTATATCTGGGTGCGGCCGACACCTTCCGTGCCGCTGCCGTAGAGCAGATTAGCATCTGGGGTGAGCGTGTGGGCGTGCCTGTCGTTAAGCAGCAGATGGGCAGCGACCCTGCCAGTGTGGCTTTCGACACCTTGCAGAGCGCCAAGGCAAACGATGCCGACGTGGTACTTATCGATACCGCAGGTCGTCTCCACAACAAGGTGAACCTGATGAATGAGCTCAAGAAAGTCAAGGAGGTGATGAAGAAAGTATTGCCAGAGGCTCCAGACGAGGTGATGCTCGTGCTCGATGGCAGTACGGGACAGAATGCCTTTGAGCAGGCAAAGCAGTTCTCTGCGGTCACCAACATCACCTCGCTTGCCATTACCAAACTCGATGGTACAGCCAAGGGTGGAGTGGTGATTGGCATTTCCGACCAGCTCAAGGTGCCAGTGAAGTACATTGGCCTGGGCGAGGGCATGGAAGACTTGCAGCTCTTCAACAAGACAGAGTTTGTGGATTCGCTCTTCAAGCACTAGGATCATGTGCGAAAGCTAGGGCCAAGTACGAAAGCAAGAGGAAAATAGAACGAGAAAAAATTAGGATTGATACGATTCAAGAAAGAGCATGAAGAAAAATCAGATAGATATAGTTACCATGGGTTGCTCCAAGAACCTGGTGGACAGTGAGCTGTTGATGAAGCAGTTTGAGGCCAATGGCTATCACTGCGTCCACGACCCAAAGCGTCCACAGGGCGAGATAGCCGTCATCAACACTTGCGGCTTCATCGAGGATGCCAAGCAGGAGAGCATCGATACCATCCTGGAGTTTATCCAGGCAAAGGAAGAGGGTAGGTTGCGCAAACTGTATGTGATGGGATGCCTCTCTCAGCGCTACCAGAAGGAACTGGAGAAGGAGATGCCTGAGGTGGACAAGTTCTATGGCAAGTTCAACTATAAGCAGTTGCTCCAGGAGCTGGGCAAGGCAGATGTGGCAGCCTGTGATGGCCGACGCCATCTCACCACGCCCCATCACTATGCCTACATCAAGATAGCCGAGGGGTGCGACCGCCATTGTGCCTATTGCGCCATCCCTATCATCACTGGCAAGCATACCTCTCGCCCAAAGGAGGAAATCCTGCAGGAGGTGCGCGACCTGGTGGCTGATGGCGTGAAGGAATTCCAAATTATCGCCCAGGAACTGACTTACTATGGCGTAGACATTGACGGAAAGCATCACATCACCGAGTTGATTGGCGAGATGGCCGACATCCCGGGCGTGAAGTGGATTCGCTTGCACTATGCCTACCCTAACCAGTTCCCGATGGATTTGCTCGACGTGATGCGTGAGAAGCCAAACGTGTGCAACTATCTCGACATCGCCCTGCAACACATCAGCGACCACATGCTCTCTCGCATGCACCGCCATGTCACCAAGCAGGAGACTATCGATCTCCTGAAGGCCATCCGCGAGCGTGTGCCTGGCATCCATATCCGCACCACCCTGATGGTAGGCTTCCCTGGAGAGACCGAGGAGGATTTCCATGAGCTGTTGGACTTTGTGCAGGAGCAGCGATTCGAGCGCATGGGTGCCTTCGCCTATTCTGAGGAAGAGGGAACCTATAGTGCCACCCACTATGAGGATGATGTGCCTGCCGATGTCAAGCAGCGCCGACTCGATGAGCTGATGATTCTGCAACAAGACATCAGTGCCGATGTCGAGGCCGAGAAGGTGGGCAAGGTGATGAAGACCATCATAGACCGTAAGGAGGGCGACTATTATGTGGGCAGGACGGAGTTCTGCTCGCCAGAGGTTGACCCGGAGGTCTTGGTCCCTGCTGCCGACAAGCGCCTCAGGGTGGGCAGCTTCTATCAAGTGAAGATGACTCGCAGCGAAGAGTTCGACCTGTATGGAGAGGTCGTCAAGTAACTCAACGGACACTGATAATCATAGACCATAAGTAAATGAACAACAAGGAATACATCGCAGAGCTAGCCCAGCAAACAGGCTATTCGCAAGAGGATACTCAGAAACTCGTGCGCAAGGTGATAGATGCCATGATTGCGGAGTTTGAGAGTGGGGATGTGGTCTCCATTCCCAACTTTGGTGCCTTCGAGGTAAAGAAGAGGATGGAGCGTGTCGTCGTCAATCCTACCACCAAGAAGCGCCAGCTGGTTCCGCCCAAGCTCGTGCTCGGATTCCGTCCCGTAGCTTCCGTCAAGGAAAAACTAAAGAATGGAGGGGACGGCAATGAGTAAGGTTAGCATTAGTGCGTTGGCAAAGGTGCTCGTGGAGAAGAGCGGACTGAGCCAGCAGGATGCCGAACTCTTCATCAAGAAGATGTTTGATGTGGCAAACCAAGGGCTAGAGGCCGACAAGCAAGTGAAGATGCGCTGGCTTGGCACCTTCAAGGTGACAGCCGTGAAGGACCGTGAGAGCGTGGATGTCAACACGGGCGAGCGTATCCTCATCGAGGGTAGGGACAAGATAACCTTCACCCCCGACAATATCCTCAAGGAGATCGTCAACAAGCCTTTCGCCCAGTTTGAGACGGTTGTCGTCAACGACGGCGTGGACTTTGATGCCATCGACAAGAAATTCGAGAATATCGAGGAGACCGAGGCTGAGGGGAAACTTGCGGTCAAAGACAGACCTGAAGGCGATAGTATTGTTTCGGACGAGAAGTCTGAAGTCGATAAAATCGAGCAGGAAGCTAAACCCGAGGTTGATGAAATCGAGCAGGCAGAGAAAGATGAAGTTGTTGTGATAAATACGGCTGACGAGCTGGCTACTCCTTCTGATTCACCTAGTGATGAAGTAATAGTTATAGGTGGAGAGGAGGAAAAAGTCGAATTGAAGGAACAGCCTCTGGAGAAAGAGGAGGATGCAGAGGATGTAAAATCAGTTGCAGAGGACATAAACTCAGATTCAGAGGAAGTAAACTCAGATTCGGAGGAAATAAAGCCGGATTCAGAGGAAACAGTAAAGCAAAAAGTCGAGGAGGAAGAAGCAGAACCAGAGATAGAAGCCGAAGACAGTCGTCATATTCTTGTGCCTCGTTATCTTGTAGTTGTGGCATGTGTGGTTTTGGTAGCCTTGATGGGTGGCATCGGTTGGTTTGCGTTCAGCTATGGTCAGATGACAGCACAGCGTGATCAGCTAGCCTCCCAACTTTCTGATTTCCAAAAGAAGTCAAGACCGTCTGCACCCATCGCCAAGAAACCTGCGCTCTCCCAGGAGGAACTGATGCGTAGGAAGGCCATGGAGGACAGCGTTCGTATGGCTCAGGCAAGTGAGGCCATCAAGTTGGCGGAGAAGGCGGAGAAAGATTCGCTGCGCCAAGTGGCACAGGCATCACAGAAGCAGCAAGAGGCTAAGTCTCTTGCTAAGGCTAAGGACGAAGGTTTGTCTAAGGAAGTGCAGGTCAAAGAAAAGGTACAGCCTGGCAAGTATGACCAGGATGCCAGGGTTCGCACGGGTGCCTATCGTATAGTAGGCGTAGCCCAAGTCGTTACGGTGAAGGGCAACCAGTCGATTGCCAGCATCAGCAGCAAGTACCTAGGTCCCGGCATGGAGTGCTATGTCGAGGCACTCAATGGCTCTGGCACCTTGAAGGAAGGCCAGAAGGTTAAGATTCCTAAGCTGGAGCTTAAAAAGAAGAAACAATAATAGTAAAGTCGTCGGTTAGTAGGTGTGCCCTGCCTGGGTGAAAGCGTATTTGTGCTATTTGCGCTCTCCCTAGGTCAGGGCTCTTTTTGTTGCATTCTTAGGCTGTTAATTTCTAACTCCTAACTCCTAACTTTTACAGGTGGAAGTCTATTTCCTTCAACCATTCCTGCACATCGAAGCAAGGACAGTCCTTGCGAACGCCTGGCAAGTCGCGATGGCCCAATATCTCGGCATCGGGATAGTCTACGGCAAGACTGTAGAGTAGGTCTTCCAAGGCTGCCTTCTGGGCTGGGGTGCGAGTGTCGGCAGGCTTGCCGTTCTTGTCGAGTCCACCCTCGTAGCAGATGCCGATGCTGTGGGCGTTGTAGTGGCGGGCGTGGGCGCCAACCTGGCTCTCTAGGCGGCCGGGATAGACAACGCCGTCCTTGGTGATGTAATAGTGGTAGCCGATACCCTGGAAGCCACGAGCCTTGTGGCAGGCTTCCAACTGCTCTATAGTGAAATTCTGGTTTACTCGGGTGGCACTGCAGTGTACCACGATCAGGTTGATTTTTCTAGGATTCTTCATGTTCTTCTAGGATTCTTTATGTTTTTCTTGGATTTTGGGATGACTAAAGTTTATCCGTGTGAGTCTTATCCCTTGCAGCTCGTTACGCAGAAAGAGCTGAGAGCTGCAGTGAGGATGGTGATGATGAAATTGATGAGTTTCTTCAATGTTTCTTTTTTCATGGTGCTTGATGTGATGATGAATGGTTTCAGCTTGATGTGATGATGAATGATTGCTGCTTGATGAGATGATGAATGGTTGCAAATAAGTGAATAGAGAGGAGGAAGTGGGCAGGATGAGCAGATACCCGTGCAAGGCTGTTTGTTCATCGTTTGTCTTTCGCAACGCTCCTAGGGTTGCCTGTGGGAGCCCTCGGAATATCCCGGACTGCATCCTGCCGATGCACTCCCCCCTGAGAATCTGTAGTCTGGAGCTTAATCCAAGCCTACGTCGCCGCCCTCAGAAGACCCTCCTGTAGACGAGCCGCCCTCTGAAGACCCTCCTGTAGACGAGCCGCCCTCAGTTGACCCTCCTGTAGACGAGCCACTACCAGAGGAGCTTCCGCCAGATGTAGAGCCACCGCCAGAGGTGTTGTCGTCGGAGGAGGAGCCTTGGGCGAGGTCGGCGCGCTTGATGGTGGTCTCCAGGTTGCAGCTCTTCAGCTCGCCTGTGGCTCGGGCACGGAGGCGTAGGCCGGCGATGTTCTTGGCAACGCTGAAGTCCTCCTTCTTGTCAACGCCGCCCTTGACGATGAGCCCGAGGCTGAAGATGGCGAGGTCGGCGAACTTCACGTTCTTGCCCAGCAAGAGGAGCTCCTTGGTGCAGGCTGCCGCATCGGTGAGCATGCCCAGGATAGCACCCTTGGAGAATGGCGTGTTGTGGCTTGCCATGTGTTCCGCCAGCTCCTCGAGACCGATGGTCTCCTCGCTGACTACTCTAGGAAACCACTTCTTGTAGGCTTCCTTGATCTTCTCGTTTGTGTTCTGGTATAAGACTATTCGAATCATAATTGAAAGTGTTAAAGGTTTGTATATTATTTCTGATTCACGATGCAAAGATACAACATTTTTGAGCCACAACTCACGTTTCCTAACGGTTGCTCACGTTTTCTGACAGATTCTGACGGATTCTCACGGTTGAAACTCCCAACTCCTAACTCCTAACTTCTCACGGTTCTCCCAGGAAGTGAAAGATGTAGGATACCTGCATCGGGTTGAACTCCTTGGTCCACTTGGTGTAGCCGCTCTTCTTGAGCTTGTCGCTCAGGGGCTTGCAGCGGTCTATCCATCTTCTGAGGTGAGCACTTGCCACTTCGGGCGTGGCATCTGGGAAATAGAGCAGGGCTAACTCCTGCTTGGTGTAACAACGTATGTTCATATCGAATGACTTTTAAAAACAACTTACTTAGGAATGATAACTGACTTGCCTAGACCATGTAATCTACTTACTTACGCCTCGTAACCGACTTGGTTAAGAGGGCAGTGAATGACAGATATGCCTGTGCAGTGACAGGAATGACACCTTGTGGGCTAACTTTTCTTCCTCCTACGCACGGGCAGGAAAGCTGGAAATGGAAGTTTTCCTGCCTGCCCGCGCGAGGGAAAGTTAATAAAAAACCTGTCATACCCGTCATAAGTGTCATACCCGTCATAAGTGTCACGCTAGCCATCCTCGGCATTGAGCCCCTGTGAAATCTGGTAGGCCCTGATTTCCTCGGCAGAGCGGATGCAGGCGATGAATCCACGGCTGTGACAGGTGCGAACCCGCTTGAATCCGAGGTCGCTGAACGCCTTGCTCACCTTCACCGTGCTGAGCTTCTGACCCATGTTGCAGCTGATGATTTGTATCGCCCTCGCTACGGACACAAACTCCCCTGTCTCTCCCTCCATAGGCTTACGGAAGTAGAGATCAACGAGTTCCTGTTCCAGTCGAGGAGCCTCAAAATGGCGGTTGTGCAGGTTTTGCTCATCTATCTCTTCGTCGGTGAACCAGTAGCGCAACCCACTCTTGTAGAGGGCGTATGCTTGACCGAAGATGCCCTGGTAGCAGAAGGGATGCTCACGGGGCGATATGATGCGCTCCACCTCGAAAGGCAGCCAGCGGCGGTTGCCCGTGGGGTCGTTGAGAAACTCTGGGCTGTTGCCCGTGCCGCAGAACGAGTTGATGTGCTTGCGCTGCTCGGGATAGCGGGCGTAGGGGGCACGCTCGTTGGTATACTGCATCGTAACCGCCGCCTTGAGTTGATTGAGTTCGGAGGGGGTCATCGTGTCGAGCTCCTCGCAGCAGATAAGGGCGTACTGTGAGAGGGCGATGAGGTCGTCCTTGGCCATGCGCCGGGCGTTGGTCTTCGTATAGAAGTACTGGCGCAGTTCGGGTGGCAGCAGGTAGTTGAACCAGGTGGTCTTGAAGGCACCCTGCCTACCGATGAAGACGAGGATGACATTGTTTACCGCCTCGGTGTCTATCCATCCCGCCACCATCGCCACGAGCCACTTTTCGAGATAGCCCCGCCACAGTTCCTGTGCCTTGTCTTCGCCCTTGACCCTCACGCTCAGTGCCAGCTCACGGATGTAATCCTTGTCGCCCTCATGCCATGACGGCAGGTTCTCCAGGTACTCCCTGAAAGGATGGAAAGCCGGGGTGTAGTTGCTCTCGATGACATTGATGAGGTCGAGCTTGCTGACCCTCACGGTCGACGACATCGTGCTCCAGAGCGTGTTGACGACGCGATCGGTCAAAACCTTCCATTCTCCGCCCAACTGACACTCGTAGCGCCCCGAGATGAGGTTGAACCTGAGGTGGGCGTGCCCGTCGAGGAAGTCCTTGATCTCATCGACTGATGCCGACCTGCCACTGCTTCCGCCACCTTCATGTCCTCCTCCCTCAGATGCCTTCTTCCCCTGCGCATATTGGTCATAGCACGACTTGAAGACCTGCTCCACGCCGTCATACTCGGCAAACTTCTCCTTGGCCCATTCTGTGGCATCCGCCTGGGCATATCGCTTTCTCGCCATCATGTAGCCCACTCGCATCACGTACTGGTTGTGCTTGGTGGGCTCATAGCGAATCTGGTCTTTCTCCAGCTTGGGCTTGATGATGTTCTCGTAGTAGGCATTGATGCGTTCCCGCTTCTTCTGTCGTTGTCCCTTCTTGATGGCGCATGAGTGGAAGGCCTTGATTTCCTCGTCGGTGAAGGCGATGGCATCGGGGTTGTAATAGGCGGTAGGGTCGTAGGCAAGACCGCTCAGGCGGGTGATGTTCTTGCACTGAGGGTCTGCCATCTTGCCCGTGAGGCGCTCATAGTAGTTGTTGCCCATGGCGAAGGCAGCGGGATAGTCGTCGCCCTCGTAAGGGTAGATGATGCGCAGTCCATTGCCGCTCATCGTGATGTAGCAGAACAGGGTGTGAGGGTCTTGGCAAACCTTCTCCTTGAGTTGCTCCAATGCGGCGAGGATGGCGGCAGGGTCGCCGGAATCGAAGACATGGTCCAGGTCTACGAGCGAGTACTGGGTGCGCTTCTCGATGTTGGCGATGCCTTTTCCGCCCTTGAAGACCACTGCCACGGCGAAGAGCGGAGCGTCGTGCTTGAAGTCCTTGTTGCCCGTCAGTCTGTACGACTGGGTGAACGTTGCCAGCTTCTGGTCCTGCCTTACGGTGGCTACCACGCCCTCTATCGTGCCCCTGATGGGATTCTTGCTGGTCATTCCGTCAAATAAACTAATTTCCATACTTTTGATACAATATAATGTTTAGTTTAACGTTATTAGTATGTGTTACTGGAATAACGGTGCAAATTTAGTAAAAAAAGAATAAAAGACAGTTCTCATAGTGAGAACCGTAAATATTAATAATTTTTAAATAGTTTTAATTATGAAGAATAAGTTCTTCACGCCAGACAACAGTCATTTCGGTCAAGTTTTGACAGATGTGATGAAGAGTAATGGCATTAAGGTAGGCGAACTCAGAGAGTCTGCCAACATGATGAAGGGGCACATTTGTGATGCCTGAGGAGGTAAGGGTGATTATCACCTGAGTGTTTATGTTCGCATCGTCTCAGCCTTGCGCGACTTCTTCGACCCGTCGGAGTATGAGCGCGTGAAGCAGCGTCTCATGGCTGCTGCCTTTGACGACAGCTACTTCCGTGACAAGAAGTTGCTAGGATGATAGACAGGCAAAATTAACGAAAGGGCAAGTTCCAATAGCGGAACTTGCCCTTTCTCATTAAATCTCTCTCATTGTAAAAATATATATGGAGCTATCTTTACTTGCTGAAACTTACGCGATGGTTGATGTCTGCAACCTCTGGGATTGAGTTAACAACATGCTTCAAGAACATACCCATGCAAAGTACCATACCTGAGAACATTACTGCCGCGAAAGCCATTGTAAAAATAGTTATCATAATCTGTTTATCCTTTTTTAATATTAATAATGTGTTATCTAATCTTTTCGAGTGCAAAGTTAACACTTTTTTATCAGATAGCCGCATCTTTTGCTAAGAAATATAAACGTAACATTCATTTCTTGACATGCGTCAACCACTTAGTGTGGCTTCTTAGCTCGCAAAGGATGATTATGAATTCATGGACATCAGGAACTCGGAGTTGTTGCGAGTGGTCTCCATGCTCTTGTGGATGGTGTTCATCGCCTCCACGGCATTCATGTCGGAGATGTACTTGCGGAGAATCCACATGCGGTCGAGCGTGGTCTTGTCTTGCAAGAGGTCGTCGCGACGGGTAGATGAAGCCACGAGGTTGACGGCAGGGAAGATGCGCTTGTTGCTGAGTGAGCGGTCGAGCTGCAACTCCATGTTACCAGTACCCTTGAACTCCTCGAAGATGACCTCGTCCATCTTGCTGCCTGTGTCGATGAGGGCTGTGGCGATGATGGTGAGCGAACCGCCACCCTCGATGTTGCGGGCTGCACCGAAGAAACGTTTTGGCTTCTGCAGGGCGTTGGCATCCACACCACCGGTCAATACCTTGCCAGAGGCAGGGGCTACGGTGTTATAGGCGCGGGCCAGGCGGGTGATGGAATCAAGGAAGATGACCACGTCGTGGCCGCACTCCACCATGCGCTTTGCCTTCTCCAGCACGATGCCGGCAATCTTGACATGGCGCTCTGCAGGCTCATCGAACGTGGAGGCGATGACCTCGGCGTTGACGGTGCGGGCCATGTCGGTAACTTCCTCAGGGCGCTCGTCGATGAGCAGCATCATGAGGTAGGCCTCTGGATGGTTGGCTGAGATGGCGTTGGCGATGTCCTTCATCAGGATGGTCTTACCGGTCTTAGGTTGTGCCACGATGAGCGCACGCTGCCCCTTGCCGATAGGCGAGAAGAGGTCTACGATGCGGGTGCTCAGGTTGGTGGTGCGGCGGTCGCCACAGAGGTTGAACTTCTCGTTAGGGAAGAGAGGGGTGAGGTGCTCGAATGGCACGCGGTCTCTCACCTCGGCTGGCTTACGACCATTGATGAGGTCGATGCTGGTGAGCGGGAAGTACTTCTCGCCCTCGTGAGGTGGGCGCACGTGGCACTGGATGACGTCGCCCGTCTTCAGTCCATATCGCTTGATGAATCCGGTGGCTACATACACATCGTCTGGCGAAGAGAGATAGTTGTAGTCGCTGCTGCGCAAGAATCCGTAGCCATCGTTGAGCACTTCGAGCACGCCGTTGGCTGTCACGATGTTGCTGAAGTCATACTGTGACGCCTTGTGTGCCGCTTTTGGTGCAGGGGCAGCAGGGGCAGTATGCGCAGCTGTCGTAGGGCGGTCGAAAATGTCGTATGTAGGGGTGGCAGCCTGGTCTTCGATAGGCAAGTCTACCACGGTGATGAAGTCGGTGCCGTCGCCTGGGTCTCCTTGCCAGATGCCATTAGGGTTGGCTTTGGCATTGAGCTTGGCCTGGAGCATGGCTTGCAACTTGTCGTTGCTACCTTGCCCTTTGGTTTCGCTTGCGGTAAACTGGGCCTCTGGGATAATAGGGGAGTTGTTCTCGGTTGGGTTCTCTGGGTTAGATTCCTCGGATGAGGATGAGTCGTTCGCCTGTTGTGTGTTTGCGCTGTCGGCATTTGTGGTACTGGTAGCCTCCTGGCTTTGGGCATCTGCCTGTGCCTGCTGTGCCATGAGCTGTCTCTTGATGGCAGCGGCCTTGGCGGCTGCGATGGCTTCCAGCTCGGCCTTGCTCTTGCGGCCTCTGTGCTTAGGGAAGGCTGCGAGAGGGTCTACCTCAGTCTCTGGGGCAGGTTGGCTTGCTTCCTCGGCCTTTGGCTCTGGGAGGGCTGTCTCCATGAATGGAGGCAAGCTGAGCTCTGTAGGTGCCTTGGCGGCATCGGCTAGAGCCTGTGGACCTTTCACCTGGTTCTTCATGACATCGAAGTTCTCACCCTCCGTGCCACTTACCGAGTATACGCGGTCTTCCTTCTTGCTGGAGATGCGTGTTCTCTTGCGCTTAGGAGCGTCGGGGGTGGCTGGTTTCTCAGCCTGGGCGTCAAGGATGGTGTAAATGATAGTCTCCTTGTTGTCGCCAGATTTTATCTTGGCTCCAATTTCCTTAGCGATGTCCTTCAACTGAACGACACTTTTTGCTGTTAATTCGTCTTTGCTATACATTATTATATTGTATATTTATGATTTTTCATTGAAATGTCGCGTTTCTAGAATTGAAACACGGTATTGATTGATAATTTCGAGTGCAAAGATACTTAAAATATTTGTTTCTACCAAATTTTTTCCGTAAATTTGCACGAAAAATACAAACAATGGCTAGTCAAATACCTTATTTAGATGTACAAGACCTCACCAAACGCTTTGGCGCTGAGGTCCTTTTCGATAAAATTTCCTTCTCCATCGCCGAGGGGCAGAAGGTGGGGCTCGTGGCTCGAAACGGTACGGGCAAGTCCACCCTGATGTCGGTGCTCACGGGGAAGGAGGGGCATGAGAATGGCGACATCATCTATCGCCGAGACCTGAAAGTGGGATATCTGGAGCAGTCGCCCCAGTTCGACCCAGAGGAGAGTGTGCTCGACGCCTGCTTCAATCACCAGGGCGACCCGGAGAAGGTGTTGAGGGCGAAGCAGATTCTCACCCAGTTGCACATCACCAATATGGAGCAGCCTATGGGACAGCTCAGCGGTGGACAGCAGAAACGTGTCGCCTTGGCGAATGTGCTCATAGAGGAACCTGACTTCTTGATGCTCGACGAGCCCACCAACCATCTCGACCTGGAGATGATAGAGTGGCTGGAGGGGTACCTGAACCGTGGCAACAAGACCATCTTCATGGTTACCCACGACAGATTCTTCCTCGACAAGGTGTGCAACACCATCCTGGAGCTCGACGACAAGACCATCTATACTTATCGAGGCAATTATGCCTACTACCTGGAGAAACGACAGGAGCGCATGGACAACCTACGCGCCGAGATACAGCATAGCAAGAACCTCTATCGCAGGGAGCTGGACTGGATGCGCCGTCAGCCACAGGCACGTGGTCACAAGGCCCGCTACCGTGAGGATGCCTTCTACGAACTCGAAAAGGTGGCTAAGCAGCGCATTGAAGATCGACAGGTGCGACTGAAAGCCTCGACCGTATATATCGGCTCCAAGATCTTCGAGTGCCAATATGTCAGCAAGGCCTTCGACGACCGTGGCAAGAAGAAGGTGATACTCGACAACTTCTACTACAACTTCGCCCGATTCGAGAAGATGGGCATCGTGGGCAACAACGGCACCGGCAAGTCCACCTTCATCAAGATGCTGCTGGGCGAGGTGCAGCCCGACAGCGGCAAGTTTGACATCGGCGAGACCGTGCGCTTCGGCTACTTCTCGCAGGAGGGACTGAAGTTCAGGGAGGACCAGAAGGTCATCGATGTCATCACCGACATCGCCGACTACATCGACCTAGGTGGCGGCAAGCACATGACGGCCTCGCAGTTTCTGCAGTTCTTCCTCTTTACCCCCGAGGAGCAGCACAACTATGTATACAAGCTCAGTGGCGGCGAGAAGCGCAAGCTCTATCTCTGCACGGTGCTGATGAAGAACCCAAACTTCCTGGTGCTCGATGAGCCGACCAATGACCTCGACATCCAGACGCTTCAGGTGCTGGAGGAGTACTTGCAGGACTTCCCGGGATGTGTCATCGTGGTGAGCCACGACCGCTACTTCATGGACAAGGTGGTGGACCATCTGCTCGTGTTCAAGGGCGAAGGCAAGATACAGGACTTCCCTGGCAACTATACCCAGTACCGAGAGTGGAGTAGGTTGCAAGCCAAGGACGAGGCTGAGAATGCCAAGTCTTCTGCCAAGGGAAATGCCACAAGTAAAGGCAATGCCAGTAGCAGTGGCGCCACCGAAGCTCGGCAGGTTGAGGGCGTAGGCACAGCAAAGCGTGATGCCAACCACGAGAACAAGCGCAAGATGAGCTATAAGGAAAAGCGTGAGTACGAGCAGCTTACTAAGGAGATAGATGCTCTTACCGCCGAGCAGAAGAAGTTGGAGGAAGAGCTCTGCAGTGGTAACCTCTCGGTAGATGAGTTGACGGAGAAGAGCAAACGCCTGCCAGAAATCAAGGATGCCCTGGACGAGAAGGAAATGCGATGGCTGGAATTGGTGGAAATCGAAGGATAAAATCTTTCCACCTTGTACGGTTGGAACGCCATACGCCCTGAAAGGGCAGAAGCGCTCAGCCCAGGGCAAGCGAAGCGACACCCTGGGATTAAAACAACAGGTGGATTATGTCGCCCTGTAAGGGCAAAAGAATATACTAAGAAAAGAAATAAAAAACAATGGAAATCAAGAAATCGGAATTTACAATATCAGCTCCACGAGTGAGCATGTGTCCTAAGGACAACAAGAATGAGTATGCCTTCATCGGTCGAAGCAACGTGGGCAAGTCGAGCCTTATCAATATGCTTTGCAACCACAAGGGCTTGGCCAAGACTTCAGCCACCCCTGGCAAGACACTGCTCATCAACCACTTCATCATCAACAACGAGTGGTATCTCGTAGACCTGCCAGGCTATGGATTCGCCAAGCGCTCGAAAACCGTGCAGAAGCAGCTGGAGCAGATGATAAGCAGTTATATCCTGCAACGCCCACAGCTGGCCAATGTATTTGTGCTCATCGACGTGCGCCATGAGCAGCAGAAGATAGACCGTGAGTTCGTGGACTGGCTGGGCGAGAGCAACGTGCCATTCTGCATCGTCTTCACCAAGGCCGACAAGCTGGGCCCGGTCAAGGCTCGTATGAATGCCGAGAAATGGATGCACGCCCTGGAAGACCGTTGGGAGGAACTGCCACCATACTTTATCACCAGCAGCGAGAAGAAGATGGGGCGCGACGAGGTGCTAGACTACATCGACTCCATCAACAAGTCGCTCGCCGGGGAGGAATAGCACAAGAATCTCAAGGAATAAAGAGCCATATAGGCAATAGGTTTTCTAGAATAAGAGGAGTAAAAACGATGAAACAAATCAACTGGGGATTTATCGGCTGCGGAGAAGTAACCGAGAAGAAGAGCGGCCCTGCCTTCAACGAGGTGGAGGGCTCGCAAGTCGTCGCGGTGATGAGCCGTAGCGAGAACAAGGCACGTGGCTATGCCGAGCGCCACCACATTCGCAAATGGTACACCGATGCGCAAGAGCTCATCGACGACCCCGATGTGAACGCCATCTACATCGCCACGCCGCCTTCATCGCATGCCACTTTCGCCATCATGGCGATGCGTGCGGGCAAGCCGGTATACATCGAGAAGCCTTTGGCGTCAAGCTACAACGACTGCATCCGCATCAACCGAGTGAGCGAGCAGACGGGCATCCCATGCTTCGTGGCTTACTATCGCCGCTATCTGCCTTACTTCCAGAAGGTAAAGGAAATCATCAGGAGCGGCGGAGTGGGAGATGTCATCAATGTGCAGGTGCGTTTCTCCGTTCCTCCCCGAGACCTCGACTACAAGAGTGGCAAGGAGATGCCTTGGCGATTGCAGCCAGACATAGCCGGAGGCGGATACTTCTACGACCTGGCTCCCCATCAGATAGACTTGCTGCAAGACATCTTCGGGGTCATAACCCGTGCCCATGGGTATCCTGCCAACCGTGCTCACCTCTACAAGGCGGAGGATACGGTGTCGGCATGCTTCTACTTTGAGAGTGGCATCCCAGGCAGCGGAAGCTGGTGCTTCGTGGGGCATGAAAGTGCCAAGGAAGACCGCATCGAGATTATCGGTGACAAGGGGTCGCTCTCGTTTTCCGTCTTTACTTACGAGCCTATCATCCTCGTCAACAGCGAGGGGCGCTCCTCCATCGAGGTGCCCAATCCGCCATACGTGCAATTGCCAATGATAGAAAAGGTAATCCATCATCTGCAAGGCATCGGCACGTGCGACTGTACCAGTGTGTCGGCCACTCCTACCAACTGGGTGCTAGACCGTGTGCTCTGGAAAAACTAGTGTCAATAGGATAAGAGAAACGGAAAAGGTAAGATATTTTATATATAAATATATAAGGTAAGAAATCTTATAGATGAGGAATCGTGTGCTCATGATGATGGTCTGCTTGGTGTCCTTGCTTGTTGCTTTCCCTGTACCTTTGGGGGCGGCAAGCAAAGGGATGGCTATGCCCACTCTTTCGGAAGGGGAACTTCATGCTGGTGAAATGGCCACCGCTCTTCCTGTTGGGGAGAGGGTTGCCGCATCTGATACCTTTGACCTGAAGACGCTTTTCAACTCGGCGATGTTCAAGCCCAATGCCTCGGACAGCTTGACCCGCGCCCGGCACAAGAAGACCTTCTTTCATCGCCTGGGCAACGTGTTTACCCGTTTCTTCAGGGAATTCAACCAGATAGATACCTCTTATATCGAGCCACAGCGTTACAACTATACCGTGATGCTGCAAAACACCAATACCTACGAGGTCTACACACTTTACAGTGCCAAGGGCCAAAAGATAAGTTTTGCGCCAGACCCTTCCTGGCGCTTGGGGCCATACGTGGGATGGCGATGGGTGTTCTTGGGCTATACGCTGGACCTGAAGCATATCAATGCCAAGAGCAGCCATACCAACAAGAAGGAGTTTGACCTGAGCCTCTATAGTAGTTTGCTGGGTGTGGACCTGTTCTGGCGACAGACGGGTAATGACTACCATATCCAGAACATGTCTCTTGGTGACAATGTCAAAACGGATGCGATGCACAAGGTGGACTTCGATGGCTTCAAGGCTAGTATCAAAGGCTTAAATCTTTACTACATCTTCAATCATAGAAAGTTCTCCTATCCAGCAGCTTATTCACAGAGCACCATCCAGCGAAGGAGCGCAGGCTCATGGATGGTAGGCTTTGGATATACGGAGCATCGGCTGGAAGTGGACTGGGACAAGCTCAGCCAGTTGGTCGACGAGCGCCTAGGCAAGCAAGCCACCGATGATGCCACGGCTCGCATCGATAGCAGCCTGATGTTCTCTAAGGTGAGCTACAGCGATTACTCTGCCACCGTGGGCTATGCCTACAACTGGGTGTTTGCCAAGAACTGGCTGTTCAATGCCTCAGTCTCGGTGGGGGCGGCTTATAATCATTCACGGTCTGATGCGGAGAGAGACAAGTTTGACTTGAAAAACTTCAACTTCAAGAACTTCAACCTAGATGGCGTGGGCAGATTCGGCATCGTATGGAACAATATGAAGTGGTATGCTGGTGCGAGTACCATCATCCATACCTATAATTATAAGAAAGGGCATTTCTCGACCAACAACTCCTTTGGTTCGGTCAACGTGTATGTCGGGGTAAACTTTGGCAAAAAGCGATAGTGTCTGGAGAGGTATACATAAAAGATGTATATACAATAATGGAGGTGTATATACAAATCATAATAAGTTGGATAATCTATATTTTACAAGACAAGGAAATATGAAAAAGTATCTATTGGTTTTGGCATTGGCCTTTGGGGGCTTCATCGCCCAGGCAAAGTGCCTTCCTATGGTTTATCAGCGTCAGGATAGCCTGAAAATCGTAGCTCTGCTGAAGGAGGCAGCACAGCAGAAAAACAAGCCGAAGAGCTGGATGCTCTGGTTCGGCAAGAAGTTTGCGGGCGTGCCATACGTAGGCGGAACGCTCGATGCCACCAAGGAGGAGCAACTCGTGGTAAACACCCGCCAGCTGGATTGCACCACGTACGTGGAGATGGTGACCGCCCTCACGATGTGCGCAGAGAAGGGGGAGACAAACTTTGCCGCCTTCTGTAACCACCTGAAGCACGTGCGCTATATCGGTGGGGAAGTGGCGTATGTGAAGCGACAGCACTATTTCACCATCTGGATGGACGACAATGAGCGAGAGGGCATCGTCAAGAACATCGCTCCCAATCCTCCTTTCTCTGCCATCCAGACGGTCAGTGTCAACTGGATGTCTACCCATCGCTCCAGCTACAAGATGCTCTCGGCGCATCCCCAGTGGGCAGCAGGCATCAGAAGCCTGGAGCAGAGCGTGAACGGCAAGAAGTATCGCTATGTGCCTAAGGGCAGCATCGCCAACACCCAAGTGTTCCGCAATGCCATCCACGATGGTGACATCATCGCCATCATCACCAACAAGAAGGGACTTGACACCACCCACATCGGCATCGCCTCCTGGCACCAGGACGGCTTGCACCTTCTCAATGCCAGCAGCATCCACAAGAAAGTAATCGACGAACCGATGACACTCTACCAGTATATGCAGAAGCATCCCGTACAAATTGGCATCCGAGTTTGCCGAGTTTTATAGTTTGGCACGCTATTTGTAAAGCCGTTTTGCAAATAAAATCAAAGTAAAACTATAAAAACGTATCATATTATGGCACAGAAAGGTAATATTGGAGTAACGACAGAGAACATCTTCCCTGTCATCAAGAAATTCTTATATTCAGATCATGACATCTTCCTCCGCGAGATGGTTTCTAACGCTGTGGATGCCACACAGAAGCTGAAGACCCTCGCCGCACAGGGTGACTTCAAGGGCGAGATGGGTGACACCACCGTGCGTGTCTCTCTCGACGAGAAGGCTGGAACCTTGACCATCAGCGACCATGGTATCGGCATGACCGAGGAGGAAATCGACAAATACATCAACCAGATTGCATTCTCAGGCGTAACCGACTTTCTGGATAAGTACAAGGAGAACGCCAACGCCATCATCGGTCACTTCGGACTGGGATTCTACTCTTCATTCATGGTAGCCAGCAAGGTGGAGATTGTCACCAAGAGCTACAAGGAGGGAAGCAAGGCCGTGAAGTGGAGCTGCGATGGCTCACCAGCATTCGAGATCGAGGACGCTGACAAGGCTGAGCGAGGCTCGGACATCATCCTCCACATTGCTGATGACTGCAAGGAATTCCTCCAAAAGAGCAAGATTGAGGAACTCCTCAACAAGTACTGCAAGTTTATGGCAGTGCCTGTGGCTTTCGGCAAGAAGACTGAGTGGAAGGACGGCAAGAACGTGGAGACCGACGAGGACAACATCATCAACAATGTAGAGCCTCTCTGGACCAAGGCTCCTAGCACGCTGAAGGACGAGGACTACAAGAAGTTCTACCATACCCTCTATCCAATGCAGGACGACCCATTGTTCTGGATTCACCTGAACGTGGACTTCCCATTCAACCTGACGGGTATTCTCTACTTCCCACGCATCAAGAACAACATCGACATGCAGCGCAACAAGATTCAGCTCTATTGCAACCAAGTCTTTGTCACCGACCAGGTAGAGGGTATCGTGCCTGAGTTCTTGACCCTGTTGCATGGTGTCATCGACTCGCCTGACATCCCACTGAACGTGAGCCGTAGTTACTTGCAGAGCGACAGCAACGTGAAGAAGATTTCTACCTACATCACCAAGAAAGTGGCAGACCGCTTGAACTCCATCTTCAAGGAGAACCGCAAGGAGTATGAGGAGAAGTGGGACGACCTGAAGCTCTTCATCAACTATGGCATGCTCTCACAGGACGACTTCTATGAGCGCGCCAAGGACTTCGCCCTCTTCAAGGATGTGGACGGCAAGTACTTCACCTTTGAGGAGTACAAGACTCTCGTCAAGGACAACCAGACCGACAAGGATGGCAACCTCGTATATCTCTACGCCAACAACAAGGAGGAGCAGTACTCTTACATCGAGGCTGCCAAGCAAAAGGGCTACTCAGTGTTACTGATGGCAGGCCAGCTCGACACCCCAATGGTCAACATGCTGGAGCAGAAGTTGGAGAAGACACGCTTCACTCGTGTAGACTCTGACATCGTAGACCGTCTCATCGTAAAGGAGGACGCAAAGAAGACAGACCTGAACAAGGAACAGACTGACAACTTGTCGCAGGTGTTCCGCTCACAGATGCCAAAGGTAGACAAGGCAGAGTTCTACGTAGAGGTACAGGCTCTCGGCGAGCAGAACCAGCCAGTGCTCATCACCCAGAACGAGTACATGCGCCGTATGAAGGCGATGAGCCAGTTCCAGGCAGGCATGAACTTCTATGGTCAGATGCCAGACAGCTACACCATCGTGCTCAACTCAGACCACGCCCTCGTGAAGAAGGTGCTCTCAGATTCTGAGGCAAACACAGCCGAGGCATTGAAGCCAATCCTCTCAGAGATTAAGGGTCAGGAGGCTCGCTTGGCTGTACTGCACCAGGAACAGGGCAAGAAGAAACCTGAGGAGATTACACAGGCAGAGAAGGACGATGTCCACAACACAGAGAAGGCCATCAATGATGAGAAGGCAAAGCGCGACAACATCATCGCCGACTATGCCAAGGGCAACAACATCGTACACCAGCTCATCGACCTCGCCTTGCTGCAGAACGGCATGTTGAAGGGAGCTTCCCTTGACGCTTTCCTCAAGAGAAGTGTGGATATGATTAAGTAATATTCATTTAGATAAAGAGATTGTTACTTTACGGAGAGTAACAATCTCTTTTTTTGTTTGTAAACTTGGGGCTGTGGCATGTCGTAATATGTTTCCAATTATGTTTCAAATGTTTCTTATGCCGTTTTTGTGAGATTTTTTCGGCTCATATCTTTGGCTTTACCATATTTTTTAGCTACCTTTGCAATACAAACATGATAAATAAAAACCGTCATCATGGAACAAAAAGAATCTAAGCACAGCATCATCGCTGAATATTACACTGAGCATTACGACGAGCTGAAGTCGTATGTAGCCTCTCGCTTGCTCTATGCGAGTGAGGTGGAAGACATCGTGCAGAATGTCTTCGTGAGACTCTTGCAACTCAACAAGATGATAACTCGCATCACCTTGCCTTGCTTGGTATATACCATAGCCAGGAATCTGATTACCGACTACTGGCGACATAAGGTCAAGGTTGAGGAGTATGAGCATCGCATACAAAAGAACGACTGGGCGAGCCGATATGTAGAGGATGGCGAGTCGGTATACTCTGCCATTGAAATCAATGAGCTGCTAGAGCGTGGCATTGCAAGGCTCACTGATAGCCAGAGCAAGGTGTATCGCATGAGTATCTATGATGGCATGCAGGTGAGTGAGATTGCCAAGGAGCTCAACCTCAACTATAAGTGTGCCGAGCACCGGCTTGGGGATGCCCGCAAGGAAATAAGGTCGTATATGAAGAAAGCCTTGGCAAGCTAATGTCTCCTGGTTCCATGAGCAAATATATGCGACTCCCTAGAAAAAACGAGTTAATGTTATGATAAAAGGTTGTGCCTGTCTGTATGACAAAATGACACAACCTTTTTCTTATGTTATAGCTTGCTTTTGTGAAAAGCGGGACGCGCTAGTTCTCTTTGAATGCGATGACACGAGTCAAGGCCTTGTCCATATAGAACGTTTGGGTAACCTGCTGTTTGCTACCTGCAGGACTGGTTAGGTCATAGGTAGCCCTTATATATAATAAGGTGTCGGGATAAGCTCCGTCCTTGTAGGCGATATTCTTCTTGATGTAGGACAGCTTGCCCATGTGGCTTCGCATCATCTTCACCTGGTCGAAGCTGATCATGGCAGTAGGGGTAAGCCTGCTGAAGCGGTCGAAGCTGCAATCATTGCCCTCCTCAAGGTTCTCGCTCATGAAATCCTTGACGAGCGACTGAGCCTTGTGCTGGTCGCCACAGGAAGTGAACGCCAGCACGAAGCCTAATATTAATATCCAAAAAAACTTCTTCATGACATGATAGGTTTGATACATGACATGATTACTTAGACACGCTGCGAAGTATCTCCAACAGATGATCCCATACCATCTGGACGGTAGGGATGAGGAGTGCCTCCTCTGGCGTATGGACATTGCGAAGGGTAGGACCAAAGCTAACCATGTCGAGCTCTGGGTATTTCTCAGAGAAGAGACCGCACTCCAAGCCGGCGTGAATACCCTTGACCTGTGGCTTCTTGCCAAAGAGCTTCTCATAGCTCTTCACGGTGAGGTCGGTGAGCTTGCTGTCGGCACGCATCTTCCATGCAGGGTATTTGTCGCCTACACCAACTTTGGCACCAGCCAGAAGGAAAGCGGCAGCCACGGTATTGGTCATGTTCTCAAGGTTGCTCATCACATTGCTGCGCTGTGAGGCTACGACCTGTATCTGGTTTTCGGTTGTAGTTACGCTGGCCACATTGCTCGATGTTTCCACCATCCATGCGATAGCTTCGTCCTGGCAAGTGGTGAGCGGACCATTGTCTACGGCTTGCAATGACATGATGAACTTCTCGCCAACTGAACTTTCGATGACAGGAGCTTTGTCTGCGCTGCTCATATTCCACTGCATGTTCTGCTCTGTTATGTGGAACTCGTCTTCCACCTCAGAAGCGAAAATGTTCCAGTCGGCGCGTATCTGCTCCTTCTTGCTGCTCTCTACGGCGAATACCACCTTGCCGTCGCGAGGGATGGCATTGTGCATCTTGCCACTGTTGAAGCTGACCAAACGAATGTCATAGTTGATGTTAGTCATTTCTTTGAAGAGGAAGCGAGCGAGAATTTTGATGGCATTGGCGCGCTTCTTGTCGATATCATCGCCAGAGTGACCTCCGTTGAGACCCTTCAACGAAATCTCCAGGAAGAAAGAGTCCTTTGGGGCCTCCTCACGCTTGAAGTCGAAGGTTGCCTTGGTGGTTTGACCACCAGCGCATGATACGAAGATGAGGCCCTCGTCCTCTGAGTCGAGGTTGATGAGCATCTTGCCAGTCATGAATCCTGTTTTCATGCCGTGGGCACCGGTGAGACCCGTCTCCTCGTCACGGGTGAATACGCACTCGATGGGGCCATGCTCGATATTGTCGGCATCGAGGATGGCAAGTTCGATGGCGCATCCGATGCCGTCGTCAGCACCGAGGGTAGTGCCCTTCGCCTTCAGCCAATCGCCATCGATATAGGTCTGGATGGCATCCTTGTGGAAGTCGAAGTCCACATCCACCAATTTGTCGCATACCATGTCCATGTGGCTCTGGAGGATGATGGTGTCGGCATTCTCATATCCAGGAGTGGCAGGCTTGCGAATCAATACGTTGCCAGTCTCGTCGACGAGAGTCTCCAAATGGTGGCTCTTGCCGAATTCTTTCAGATACTCAATCATGTTCTCCTCGTGCTTGGAAGGGCGAGGAATCTCGTTGATCTTAGCAAACTGCTCAAAGACAAGAGCAGGCTTTAGTTCATTTTTTTCCATTTATAATGTTATTT
>CAVCRI010000025.1:0-26645 GCA_963604545.1 Lachnospiraceae bacterium
TTGGCTTCTATCAGCATGATGCAGATGGATTGGTTTCTCAAAAAAAAATGGATGTTATCAAAAATGGTATGTTGGAGCATCTAATCTGTGGTAGATACCCCTCTTTGAATTGCTTGGAATCGACTGCGAACAATCGCTTTGAAGTTGATCCTACCCAACAAATGAGCAGTGGTACCATGCCTGGGGTTATGAAGTTGTCTTCTGCTTCTTCTATTGCGTTCGACAAAATGAAACAAGCATTGTGTAAGGAGGCTAAAGAACAAGGGTTGGCTTATGCCTATCTCGTAAAACAACCCACAGGTTGCTCTCCTTGCCTCTATCGTGTCGATACAGAAACGAAAAAAGAAGAAGTAGTGAATGTCGATGACATTCCTCAACTTCAAAGATCTGATTTCATGCACATCCTAAGGTGTGCTACGGAAGACAATGTGCAAAATAGGATTAATAATAATATAGGTACTTCCGTTATTGCTCCCCGAGGTTTAATCGTAGAAAGCATGGAGAAGTTCTTTAAGAAAGCTAAAGTTGAAAAACCATTTCCTGTTAAAAATCCATTAGAGCAATAATAATGGTATGATTCTCTCTCTTATGATTAAAGGAGGCTTGCCTGAGATAGGCAGACCTCCTTGTTTTTGTCTTATATGGGTGTATCCTTATACTTCTTTTCTGTTGATGTTCTCGATATACTCCCATAGCTCCTTATAGAACGGATGCTTGGTCATCGTGTCCTTGTTGCCGAGGATGATGAGCTTCATTCTCGCTCTCGTCATCGCCACGTTCATGCGGCGAAGGTCTTTGAGGAAACCTATCTGACCCTCGTCGTTGGAACGAACCAGGGAGATGAGGATGACATCACGTTCCTGTCCTTGGAATCCATCCACTGTGTTCACGCTGATGAGGCGACGGTAAGGCTTGAAGAACTCGTACTTCTTGATGAGGCGCTTCAAGTACTGCACCTGTGCTCGATATGGCGAGATGATACCCACGTCGATACTCTCGCTCAGCACTCGTTGCTTGCCTATCTTCGTGAAGTATTCTGCTAAGGTCAGGAGGGTCAGTTCGGCTTCCGCCTTGTTGATTCGTCCGAAACTTTCACCAATGAACTGCTCCTTGAAGTTCAAGTCTGCACTCTCTTCGATGGTATCTGATGGTTCCTTGTCGCTGGTATCTATCCAAGTAATAGGATGGTCATAGTCGAGGATGCCACGAAACTTGATTTGTGGCGCACTCTCCACCTGTCCCTTGTAAAACCAGTTGCTGGAGAAGCGCATAATCTCATCGTTCATGCGGTACTGTATTTTCAACAAAGTCACCACCTCAGGCTTGTTCTCGGCGATACGTTCCATAAGCGTCTTGCCAAGTCCAGCTCTGAGAGCGGCGATACTCTTTACAGTAGGTGGCAACTGGCAATGGTCGCCAGCTAGTATCACCCTTGATGCTCGACGCATCGGAAGCCAGCAAGCTGCTTCCAAGGCTTGTGCTGCCTCGTCTATAAACAAGGTGCCAAACTTCATGCCTTCCAACAGGCGATGGGCGGAACCAACGAGGGTACAGGCGATGACACGAGCCTCGCCAAAGAGTTCGCTGTTGATGCGAATCTCTATCTCGGCGGCACGGCTCTTCAGTCGCTCCATCTTCTGGTGATAGTTCTCACTGCCACGCTTGCGGTTCTTGCGCAGCTCACGGATAGCCTTGCGGATGGCCCAGAGCTGTGGATAGTCGGGATGGCTTTCGAAACGACGCTCGTAGGTGAATCCAAGCATCTTGTCGTTGACACGGGTAGGGTTGCCGATGCGCAACACATTGATGCCTCTATCCACTAGCTTTTCCGAAATCCAGTCCACCGCCATATTACTCTGTGCACAAACCAGCACCTGGCTCTCTCTCATCAAGGTCTCGTTGATAGCCTCCACGAGGGTTGTGGTCTTGCCTGTTCCAGGAGGTCCATGCACGATAGCCACATCCTTTGCCCAAAGCACCTCATTGACGGCTCTCTCCTGGGTAGGGTTGAGCCAAGGAAACTTCATCGGCTCGAAAGAGAACCTTCCTGCCTTCTGTTGCGAATAGAAGAGGTCACGGAGATAAGCCAGACGATTGTTCTTCGCCTTCATCGTGCGGTCGAGTGCCTCGAACATCAGCTTGTAGCTGGTCTCATCAAAGGACAGTTGTACGCCGATAGGCTCCGCCGATTGCTGCAAGTCGAGCAAAGGGGCGGAGTCGGGTACGGTGATGACCATGCGGTCGCCATCCACATAGCTCACTGTGCCAGTGAAGGAGAAGTACTTCACCTTCTTCTCTTCATTGGAATGAAAGAACATGACGGGGCGACCGAACTCAAAGTTGTGCTCGATATCTTGGTCGGAGGTACGGAATACCTCGATGGCTGTTTGGTTCAGCGAATTATAAAAGTTTTTGCCCACCCTGAGTGGGTACCAGGCATCGCCACGTTTCACCTTTCGCTGCATGCCCATCTGTTCGGTCAGCTTGCGAAAGGCTTCCTTCTCCGTATAGTACTCCAGTTGGAGTAGGGTACGTTGCTGAAGCAGTGCCTGAATAGGTGATGTTTGTTCCATATTATTTTTTCTTTGGTACGAAGAGGATGCTTGCCTCGTAGAGCAACCAGATAGGAAGTGATACGAGGGTCAGAGTGAAGATGTCGCTCGTCGGGGTGATGACGGCGGCGATGATCAATATCACGACGATGGCGTGGCGACGGTAGTGGCGCATGAAGTCCTTGGTGAGGATGCCCAGTTTGCCGAGCAACCAGCATACCATCGGCAACTCGAAGAGGATGCCCATCATCAGGCTCAGCATCATCAGCGTGTCCATGTACGACTCCAATGTAATCATGTTGGAGACTTCCGAGCTTACCTGGTAGGTGCCCAGGAAACGGAAGGTGAAGGGGAAGATGAGGAAATAGTTGAGCAGGATGCCCAGCATGAACATCATATAGCCTCCACCTACCAGTCGATAGGTATAGCGACGCTCGTTCTCGTAGAGTGCAGGGGTGATGAAGCGGAGCAGGAGGTAGATGGTATAGGGCGAGGCGACAATAAGACCGGCATAGAGTGCCACCTTCATGTGGATGGCAAACTGCCCTGCCAAACCCGTGTTCACGAGATTGACGGAGAAAGCCTCTACGCCCTCATTGCCCGGTATCCAACTGCCCAGCTTGTCGAAGAGACGGTATGTGATAAAGTGGTTGTCTTTCGGGGCAAGGATTACATCGAAGAGTTCGTTCTTGAAGAAGAAGGCGACAACCCCACAAACGACACTTGCAAGGGCTATCTTCCAGATAGTTCCTCGCAATACGTCGAGATGTTCCCAAAAAGACATTTGTTCTTCGTTCATATTTGTTTTGTTACCCACTTGCTTTCTGCGGATTTACAATCCGCAGAAACTTAATCTTTCTTAGTCTCTTCCTCCTTCTTCTCGGAAGTGGAAACTTCGTTTTCTATTCCGTTCATTCCATCCTTGAAACTCTTCACACCTTTGCCCAAACCCTTCATCAACTCAGGAATCTTCTTGCCACCGAAAAGAAGCAAGATAACAAGGGCAATAAGTAATATTTCTTGTGTTCCTAACATAATGTATAATTATGAATTAATAATTTATAATTAAGAATGAGTCTTCCTCTTATTTCTTGATGAGAAAGCGAATAACGAGGTAGCCACCAACAACCTGGGTTAGGATGCCTGGCAAACCTAAGCGAACATCCTGCATGGCTGCTGCAAGGCTGCTGGTGTATGCCCATTCGGCAAGGGAGCCGAACAACTGGTAAAAGGCAACGACTCCTGCCATCGCCAAGAGACTCACCTTCTGGTAACGATGGGCGATGAAGCCTGCACCGATGGCTAGCAACATCGACTTGGTGAGGATGGCTGGCAAAACGGCAAGCATCGGCATGCCGAACAGCAGGTGGTTGACGATAGGGGAGGCAACGGCAGTTAGCAAGCCTACTTTCCAACCATACTTAAAGGCACCTATCAGGGTGAAGAAATAGATAGGCAACCATATCATGCCTCCTTGGGGTATGGTATGGAAGAGTTGTGGCATCACCACATTGCCGATGACGAAGGCTACAGCCAAGAGATAAGTCTTGGCTTCGGAGTAGCCATATTGGTATAATCTTACAGATGATTCAGTCATAATATTCTTTTCTTTTTATAATCTTAAAACGTTTTCTTTCTGGTTTTATTGTCTAGCTATTCATAGCCTTGAGTTCTGCAAGCTTAGTCTTGATTTTCTCCAGACATTCCTCGGGAGTCTTGGCTTCTTTTGTCGCCAATTCCATCGGGCACCATCCTGTGTTGGTTCGATTGATGATGTATTCTACCTTATTATTATAGGTGATATTGATGGATGGGGCTGAGGTTGCGAAGAGTTCCAAGGCTGGCTCGCTGATGGTTTCGGCATAGACTGCCTTGACCTGTCCCAATATCATAAGCGAAGCTGCAGCCTTACCCACTACCTTGTCGGCAAGCAAGGCACCCTTCAAGGTGTCAGGCGTATTGCCAAGAAGTTGCAGCAAGTCGCGTACGCCTCGACCATCAAACGTGAATATCTCTTCCGTTTCGGCCTTAACAACTAGCGAGTGCTTGCTTTCTTGCAGCATTTTCTTTATATCTTCCATACAAGCAAGTGATAATTTAACACTTAACATTCAACATTCAGCACTTAACATTCTCTTAAAGTTTGTCGCTATTCAGCTTCAGCTCTTCCACAAACATGTCAATTTTTTCCAATTCATTAGGAATCTGGATGCGCTGAGGACAGTGCGGGATGCACTTGCCACACTTCACGCAGTGGTTAGCCTGTCGGAGCTTAGGCACTCTACGGTCGTAACCGATGAGGAAGGCTCGGCGGGCACGGCGATAGTCGGGGTTTTGCTCTCCCTTGTTAGGCATGTTGCTCTCTTTGATGCATTTGTTGTAGTGCGAGAAGATGGCTGGGATGTTCAGACCGTAAGGGCAAGGCATGCAATAGTTGCACTCGTTGCATGGGATGGTGTTGAGATTGTATATGTCCTTGGCTATCTCCATGAGGAAAGCGTCCTCTTCCTTGGTCAGCGGCTTCAATGGACAGTAGGTACAGAGATTCTCCTTCAGGTTCTCCATGTAGCTCATGCCACTCAATACGCAGAGCACATCGTCTGGGGTGCCTGCGAAGCGGAATGCCCAGCTTGCCACGCTCTTCTCAGGCTCACGAGCCTTCATCTTTGCCATGATGGCATCTGGCACATTCGCCAAGCGACCACCCAAGAGTGGTTCCATGATGACGGCAGGGATGCCACGCTTCTTCAGCTCGCCATAGAGATAGACCGCATCAGTGTTTCGGTCATTGATTTCATCGGCATAGTTCCAGTCGAGATAGTTCAACTCTATCTGTACGAAGTCCCAGTGGTATTTTCCCTCGTCGTGCCATTTCAGGGCGAGGTCGAATACCTTGATGTCGCCATGGTAAGAGAAACCGAGGTTGCGGATGCGCCCTTTCTTCTTCTGTTCCACGAGCCAGTCGAGGATGCCATTGTCGATGTATCTGCCATAAAAGTCCTTCATGCCGTCGTCGCCCATACCGATGGCATGGAGCAGGAGATAATCCACATAGTCGGTCTGGAGATATTTCAATGAGTTCTCAAACATCTCCTTGGATGCGGCAGAGGTCCAAGTGGCAGGGTCGAAGTTGGATAGCTTGGTGGCGATGAAGTAGCTAGAACGCTTGTGGCGATGAAGGGCTGTGCCTGTAGCGGCTTCCGACTTGCCTTGGCAATAGGCAGGGGATGTGTCGAAATAGTTCACTCCATGCTCCAGGGCATAGTCTATCTGCTTATTGATCATCTCCTGGTCTAGTTCGGCATCAGGGTTCTCCCGACCCGTCCCACCTCCCACTACGGGGAGGCGCATCATGCCATATCCCAGGATGCTCACCTTATCGCCTGTGTTGGGATTGGTGCGATAGGTCATCTTTCCCTTTGGTGGCTCTTGGTAGTTGCCTGCGGCACTCATCTCGCTGCTCTTGCTTTTGCAGGCAGAGAGAAGGGCTGAGCTTGCTACGGCTCCTGCTCCAAGGCTCTTCAGAAAATCTCTTCTATTTATTTCTTTTCCCATATTATTTTTATTTGTTTTTTGAAGAAAGAGTCCCTCAACTCCTAACTTTTATATGTACTTATGAACTTCGTGTCCCTCCACGTGGATGGCACTGAATGGTTTTGCCGGACAGAGATTCTCACAGGCACCGCAACCGATGCAGCGGCTCAGGTTGACGGCAGGGAACTTAGGTGAGTCTTCGTCGTTAGGGTCTGTTGGAATCATCATGATGGCACCCGATGGACAGTGACGTGCACAGTTGCCGCATTCCACTCCGTCGGTGAAGACGATGCAGTTCTTCTTCGACCATACCGCATGGCCAATCTGTATGCTCGACTTGTCCTCCTTCTTGATAGGCTTGATGGCACCGGCAGGACAAACCTCGCTACAGCGGTGACATTCTGGCCGGCAATAGCCTCGCTCATACGACATGGTAGGTTGCATCAACTTCATCAAGTCGGTGCTAGGACGGAGCACATCGTTGGGGCATTCAGCCACACAGAGCTGGCAAGCCGTACAATGCTGCGCCATGTTTTGTGCCGACAAAGAACCTGGAGGGGTTATCGGGGTGCTGCGCTTGAAAGGTTCCTTCTGGGTAACGGCAGCCAAGCCGCCATCCACCTTCTTCTTCTCTTGTGCAAGAGCAGTGGATGCTGTTACCGCTGCGGCAGCAAGCAAGAAGTTGCGGCGCCCTGTGTCCACTCTTCGTTCTTCACTCCCATAATGCAGCGCATCCTTGTGGCAATTGTCGAGGCAGTCGCCGCAAACCACGCATCTCGAATAGTCTATCTTGTGATGTTTGAAGTCGATGCAGGCAGCCTTGCAGCCCTTGGCGCAGAGGCCACAACTGATGCACTTGTCCTCGTCGATGCGTACTTTCATCCATGAGAAGCGGGCGAAGAAACTCAGCACGGTTCCCACAGGGCAGATGGTGTTGCAGTAGGTACGACCATTGCGCCAAGCCAAAACGATTAATATAATAAAGGTGGCGAGGGCGATGAGGAAGGTTGGCAGGCTACGAATCCATACCTCTCGGCTATAGAAGGCATAGCTGTCCATGCGCTCGGCAAGGAAAGCCAGGGCATTGTTGCCCAGGAGATAGATAGGCTGGAAGAGGCTCTGGGCGATTCTGCCATAGCTGCTATAAGGAGCCAGCAGGGCTGCCAACGAACCTACGCCTGCCACGAGGGCAACGATGAAGATGACGAGCATGGTGTATCGCAACCATTGTTTGGCTGGCGAATATGAGAAGCGTAGGCGCTTGCGCTTCTTGTTCCTCCTGCCGCTCAGCCACGACACCACGTCCTGCATCACGCCCAGCGGACAGATGACGGAGCAGTAGATGCGACCGAACACAAGGGTGATAGCCACCCATGCTGCCACTGCCACAAAGTGGAGTGCCAACACTGCTGGCAAGAACTGGATGGTAGCCATCCAGGAGAGCCATGCATGCAAGGTTCCCGTAAAGTCGAGAAACAGTAACGTTATCAGCCCAAAGAAGATGATGGCCAATGTTAATCTTATCTTTCTAAGCATCATGTTTTATAAAGCTTTTATCAGACGATGAATGTTGTATAATTCGATAATGTTTGTTGTTCGGTTGCAAAATTATAATTTTTATTTGAAATAAGCCTTATAAATGTTACTGAAAAAAGTATAAATAATACAGAAAAGCAGGAAAACCACTCATATGTGGTTTTCCTGCTTCTTAATGATACGTTTCAAATCGATTACTTGATAATCTCGTAGACATCCTCGATGCTGCGGTTGAACGGGCCGTTGTGCTCCAACTTGATGGTACACATGGCAGCAGCAAACTTACCAGCCTCGGTAGGGGTGGCTCCTTGCAATCGCTTGTAGAGGTACCCCGCCGAATAGGTGTCACCACAACCCGTGGCATCCACCACCTCATGGGGTGGATAAGCTGGAATCTCATAGAATGTATCGTCTACATAGATGAGTGAGCCTTCGCTACCCAGGGTAATGATAACCTCGGTGACGCCCCAAGAGTGGATGAGCTTGGCTGCCTCGCGAGGTTCCTTCAGTCCGGTGATGGTCTCCATCTCGATTTCATTTACCTTCAGATAATAGGTGTTCTTGAGTACATCAAGTTTTTCCTTCCAGTCGATAGGGTATACCTTCTCATCTCTCACCTCGCGCAGATAGCCCTGCACGTCGATGGAAACATGTCCCTTTTTCGCTAGATACTCTACCACTTCTGGAGAGAAATCATCGCTGAGCAATGTGCCCAAGTGGAACACTTTAGCCTCCACCTTCTCCAGTTGTTTCACGGAGAAAGGGTCTGCCTTGGCAAGCACACGCTGCTTGCGCTCATTCTGGTCCTCCCCATAGATGTTCTCGAAGAAAACCGTGTTGCGAGAAGCGTTGAGGGTGACATCGATGCCTGCCTTCAGCATTTTCTCTACAGGTTCTTTTTCCGTAGGATCCATTGCCGTGACGAGTGAGAAACTTACATCCTTTGGAAGTTGGTTGATGGCATAGGCAAAATAAAAGGAGGTGCCACCTGCCATGTATACAGTGCGATTAGGAGTAACAATTTTATCTTTTGTTACATGTCCTATACAACAAATATCTTTCATTCTTTCTTTTTTTAAAACGGGTGCAAAGTTACAAAAAAACTTTGAGTAAAAATCAGTTTTCTGCCTTTATTTCTACTTTTAGGCTTATTTATACGAAGAAAAGAACATTTTTATTTTGTATTGTTCTCGATTTACTGTACCTTTAAATAAGGTTTGCTGCACTCGACAATAAAAATAAATCGAAATTTATTTTGTATTGTTCTCGATTTGCTGTACCTTTGCACCCGAAATCAAAACTTAAAGGAACTGTCTAGATATAATCGGTTAAAACATTATGTGGTTCGATAATTTAATCAATGTTCATTCGGCGGTGCAGGGCATCGTGATACTTTCATTGATTTGTACATTAGGTCTTGCCTTGGGCAAGATTCATGTCAAGGGAATCTCCCTTGGCATAGCCTTCGTGTTTTTTGTGGGTATTGTGGCCGGTCATCTAGGATTGACCATCGACCATAACATGCTGGAGTTTGCAGAGAGTTTCGGCCTTACCATGTTTGTGTATGTGCTGGGACTCTATGTAGGTCCTAACTTCTTCGGTTCGATGCGTCATGAGGGCATCTCGCTTAACCTCTGGAGCATGGCGGTCATCTTAGTGGGTACCTTGTTCTCGCTCGGTTTGTGCTGGGTGTTGCCTATCAGTCTGCCTGATATGGTGGGTATCCTCTGTGGCGCTACCACCAATACTCCTGCGCTCGGTGCCGCCCAGCAGGCATTGCAACAATTGGGCATGCCTAGTGGTAGGGCGGCTTTGGGTTGTGCGGTCACCTATCCTCTTGGTGTTGTGGGTGTAATCTTGGCGATGATGTTCTTGCGCAAGGTTTTTGTGAAGCCAGCCGATCTAGAGATTCGTAAGAATGATGATGATCATACCTCCATCGGACAATATCTCATCGTCAACCCTGCCCTCAATGGCAATACTATCGCAGAAATCTCGATGATGACTCATCGTAAGTTTATCATCTCTCGTGTGTGGCGAGGTGACCAGGTGATTGTGCCTGAGGCTGATACCGTATTACATACCAATGACAACGTGCTTGTAGTTACCAACAAGGACGAGGTGTCGGCGATGCAGATTCTCTTCGGAAAGAAGGTAGATAAGGACTGGAACCGTGACAAGGTAGACTGGAATGCCATTGATGCCAAGGTGGAGAGCCGCATCATCGTGGTTACTCGCCATGGACTGAATGGCAAGCGACTGGGTAGCCTTCAGATGCGTAATACCTATGGTGTCAACGTGAGTCGAGTGCTGCGTGGTGATATTCGCCTGCTTGCAACCGATGACCTTCGCATCCAGTATGGAGACCGCTTCACGGTGGTGGGCGACCCTACCAGTATCGACCATGTGGAGCAGTTCCTGGGTAATGCTGTCAAGACATTGAATGAGCCTAACCTCGGTGCCATTTTCCTCGGTATCATCCTCGGTCTTGCCATCGGTACTATTCCATTGAATATTCCTGGTATGACAGCTCCTGTGCGCCTCGGTATTGCAGGTGGTCCTATCGTGATGGGTATTCTGATAGGTGCGTTAGGCCCTCGTGTACATTTTATATCTTATATGACTCGTAGTGCGGGCTTGATGCTTCGTGAGCTGGGTCTAGCCTTGTACCTGGGTTGTTTGGGCTTGGATGCAGGTGGACAGTTCTTTGAAACTGTGGTTCGCCCCGAGGGCTTAATGTGGGTAGGCATCGGTTTCTTGATAACGGTAGTACCTACGGTTATCGTGGGTCTTATCATCTTGAAGACCAAGAAGTACGACTTTGGTAGCATCTGTGGCATCCTGTGTGGCAGTATGGCGAATCCGATGGCTTTGACCTATGCTAACGAAACCCTCGATGGTGATACTCCAAGCATCAGTTATGCCACGGTCTATCCGCTCGGTATGTTTATCAGGGTGGTCATCGCCCAGATTATCATCATGTTCTTCGTGTAAAAATTCTTCCCTATCATAAATGAAAGCTGATTTCGCTTAGAAATCAGCCTTTCTTGTTATTGTAATCTTCTTGCCTGTCAAAGGATGCTCGAAGGTTATTTCCTCGGCATGGAGATGTAGACGGTTGGCTGGCTCGTTGCCATAGAGTGGGTCGCCAAGGATTGGGGCATCCAAGCCTTCTTGGTGGGCACAATGCACTCGGAGCTGGTGGGTTCTGCCTGTCTTGGGGTAGAGGGCTAACCTGAGATGTGTGTCGTCAATGCGCTCCAAGACCTCGTATTCCGTGATAGCCTCTTTGCCTAGCTTGTGGTTTACGATTTGGCGAGGACGGTCCAGGTAATCGGGCATCAGGGGGAGGGAGATGGATGCTTCTTTCTGAATTTTATCACAGTCTTCTTTGCTCTTGCAGCCTATGATGGCGATATATTTCTTCTGTACCCGATGATTCAAGAATTCCTTTTGCAATCGGTGATAGGCAAATTCGGTCTTGGCTATAATCATCAATCCGCTCGTTGCCATGTCGAGACGATGTACGATGAGAGGACCTGTTGCCGCAGGGAATTTCTTTCGCATGATGCCGTAGAGAGATGGCATGGATGCGTTCTTGCCAGGTACGGATAACAATCCATCAGGTTTGTATACTACCGCTAGTTGTTCGTCCTCGAAGAGAATTTCCACCTTATTATATATAGGGGCATCGGTCGATGCCTTGAATGTATCGGCTGGCAGCATCCAGTGTAGTATCGGCTTGCACTTGCCGTTGCAGGCAGGGTAATATTGCAAGTGGTGGCGTATTTCCTCTTTTGGACTTTCGCCCCACCAGAACATTGCCATCTGTAGCGGCTTATAGCCATGCTCGTAAGCATACTGCAAGAGCTTTGGCTCGCAGCATTCGCCACTACCAGCAGGTGGAACCATCTTAAGGGCTGCTACTCGTTTTGAAACCAATGCTCCTTGCCCTGTACCAAGAATGGCTCCATCTCTGAATATTTCGAGCAAGTCCTTGCTTTCTCCCTCGGCATTGAGCATGCGGAATTGTGAGAAGAGCCATTGCTGTAGGGCATCGGATAATTGTTTGCGAAGTTGCTTTAAGCGAGTGATATTCTCCAGATAGTCTGCATATTCCGTTTCGAGAGTGGTCTTCTCGGAGAGAGACTTCTTCAGTCGGCGCAGTTCTGCCTTCATAAACTGGCTCTCTTTGGTCATCTTCGCCTCTTCCTCGGCAGATAGCTTTTCGTCCTTGGCTTGTGCTTCCTCTCGACGGGCATCACGTTTAGCCTTTGCCTCCTTTATCTGTTGCTGATAGTTGACGATGGTCTGTTGGCGTTCCTGTTGCAAGTCGTCGATGAGCTGTTTTGCCTTCTTCATTTGCTCGTCGTTTTCTAGCTTGGCTATAGAGAGGTTGATGTGGCTAATCTCTGCCTCGTGGGTCTTGAAGTAACCCTCAGGCTGTAGGTAGTTGAAAACGGCTGGCACGAAATCATCCCAGTCGCTTCTTCCTCCTATTTGTCCACTATAAGCAGCTAGATATCCTATCTGTATCTCCTTGTGTTCTGCATTGTTAGCAGCATTATCCACTGCTTTTTTCGCAGCCTCTTCCTCTGTCTTTTCCACAATGAGCACGCTAAACATCTTTCCTCGGTCTATCTCCTCTCGCCATTCGGAACGCCGGGAGAGATAGGTTTGCAACTCCTTGCATACTGCGATGCAAAGAGGATGGGGCTCATAGAAGAGCGGATTGTTCATCCTTTCGGGGATGCCTGTGGTGGATAACAGGTTGTTGTCTATAGGGTGGAATATCATTATTCTGTAGTATTGTTTTCTTTTCTGTCGAGCACTCCTAGCTCTTTTACTTTCTTTTCGAATTCATTTCTGTCACCGATGGCACCATTACGCAACTTGGCTCTATAGTTATAGATGGTGTTGACGGCATAGTGCAGGAACTCTGCAATCTTTGTGCTGTCATCGATGCCCAGGCGGATGAGGGCAAATACTCGTACCAATGCGGAGAGCTTGCTTGGGTCAGCAAGATGTATCTTGTATTCATCCTTGAGCAAACTGTTCAGGTTGTCTACGAAGTCTGGGAAGAGATGCAGGAATACCTTGTCGAAGTTGGAGTATAGTTCGTCGAGTTCCTGCTCTTTCACCTCTGTACTCTTGGTGAGGTCGTAAAGCTCCTGGTATTGGTGGCTCTTCACCATTTTGTTGACCTTGAGACGCTGTTTGTCGAGCTTGTCTATATAATGTGAGCATGCCCCGAGGAACTGTCCGATATACTCTTCCTTTACACCGTTCGACTCATAGAGCTTGTCATTGGTTCTCGTCAACTTGTCGTTGGTTTGTTTCTGTTCCTGGTTGGTAGCAGAAAGTTGGAGGTTCAGTTTCTCCAGTTTCTCGTTGGTCTTCTTCAGCTCGTTGCGAGCTGCCGTTACCAGGTTGCGCTGCTTGTTGACATAGAGTGCCAGTAAGGCAAGGATGATAACCATGATGCTCACCACGACGATAGCGATGACTAGTCGCTGGTTGGCTTGCTTGAGTTTCTGCTGGTAATTATAGTCGATGGTTCCGAGAATAGGCGAGATTTGCCAGCTGCGAATGCGGGTGCTGAAGTTCTTGCTGGCATTCCATGAGAAGTTCACGTACTTGTAGGCACGTTCTACGTCACCTTCCTCGCTGAGTATTCCTGCGAGAGTCCAAAGTGAGGCTTGGTCGTTGATGGCATTCTTCACATCGCATATTGCCGACTTGATGAGCCAATATTTTACTTGTTGCTCATCTTTTAGTTCTCGATAGATGAGATAGCGATAGTATGCCACGATGCCATATTCGTGGGTGCCTTCTTTGCAGTGGCTCAGTCGGATGTCGTTCAGCTTCAGTGCCTCTTTCAATTTCTTTTGGCTGGTGAGCTGTGTCTCCTTGCGCATCAGGTAGTCCTCGCTATTGTGGTTGAGGATAGAGAAAAGGGTGTCGCGATAAGCATCTTGCTTGTGATAATAGGCTAAGCCCATGCCTCGGTCTACGTGCAAGTTGGAAAAGCCTAGCTCTCCGTATACGTGATGATAGGCAAGGTAGTAGTCCTTCTTTCCCTTGGCGTCGAGGCTATGCTTGTTGATGGCATTGAGCAGGGTGAGAGCCTCGGCAAAGGCTCCTGATGTGGAGTTTTGGTAGGCAAGCAGCGCACGGTAGTCGCCTGCGGCGGCTGGCTGGTTCATCTTCTGGCTGAGATGGATGCATTTTTGCAGATAAAATATAGCCGAGTCGCTGTTGTATGATTTATATTCCTCGTAGAGTCGCTGATTGTAGACCAGCGCTAGTTTTGCGGGAGTTTTGCCATCAAGAGCTTGCTTGATATGTTGGATGCGGTCTTCTTTCTGCTGAATATATTTGGAAGACTCGGCGATGGCTTGGTCAAGCTGTTGGTATAGGTCACCGATGCTTTCGCCCTGGGCTAAGCATGAAGAAGCGGCGAAAAGCCAAACAGCGAGAAGAGTTAATAATTTTTGAACCATTTCTTGTTTCTGTCTTTAGGTTATAATATTCTTTGAAAACGACCACAAAGTTACGATGTTTTTTTGTGATTGCCAAACTTTTGGACGAAAAAATAAGGCTGCCCCTACAATGAGGAGCAGCCTTTCTGAAAACCTATTTACCTTTCAAGCGAAACAATCTATCTATTTCTTTTGAGAGAGAACGAATTTATTTCTTGACAATGGTTAACTTACCCTTGCTTGTGCCTTCGCTTAAGTCGATGGTGAATACATAGGTGTCTCCATCGTTGAGTGTTGCACCGTCCTTCAGATAGAGGTTACCATTGTCATGTCCGTTGCCATCACCGATTCCGAACACTTCGCTGTCGGTAGTCAAACAATAGTCAGACTCTGTACCCTTGAACTCTGTACCCCAGTCTGCTTGGCCGAAGAACTTGAAGTTTACGTCGGTAGCAGCCAATTGTTTGCCGATAGTGAGGGTTACCTGATATTTCTTGTCTGCGATAGGGGTGAGACATACATCGGTTGCGGTGCCAGTATTCCATCCCTTGTTGACAGCTTGCCATGTAGGCTTGTTCACCTTTTCGTTACCGATAATCCAGATGGCTCCTGTGCCGTCGGCATTGAGTTTCATTGGCTCTTCGCCATTCATTGCCCAGATGCGCAACGCTTTGTGGTCGAAGTCTGCCTGTACGGTATATTTGCCTGTCAAAGCCTTGAAGGTGTAAGTGCCGTCTTCATTCTTGGTGAACCAGTCAGCATCGTAGAACCAGTCGTCGGTAAGTTCGTTGCCGTCGGCTGTGAGGGTGCATGCGGCTCCTTGCTTGATTTCTCCTACCCATGTCTTGCCATTGTCGCTGTTGGCTAGGTCGATAGGAGTCGTCTCCAACTTATCGGTAGGGCCTACGTTGTAGTCCTTGCCATTGAAGGTTACGGTTACATTGCCTGTCTGGGTGGTAGTGAAACTGAAGTCGGCAGTCTCTCCCAGGGCGATACTCTCTCCGTTGGAGCCAAAGACGAACTTGCCATCTGCAGTGGCGAAGTGACCTTTGAAACTGTTTTTTCCTACTGGTACAACAGTTTTGTAGAGAAAGTCTCCCTCCTCGGTCATGTCATACTTCTCGCCTGTAGAGGTGATGAACTGCAGGTTGCTGAAGTGAGGGCGCTTCACCTCGAACGATAGGCTCTCGGTGTTAGCCTTGGTTGATACGTTCTGAAGGGTGAGCTGGATGTCAACCTGTCCGTCTGGTACATACTGCAAGTAAGGAACCTTAAACTTGACAGTGTATTCACCCTCTTCCTTGGTACGGATGGTGGTGTCGGCCACGCTCTGACCACTGAAGAGCAGGGAAGCCTTCAGGGTGGAGAGGTCTATGTTTCCCTCGTCCTTGCAGTTCACCTTAACTTCCACCTCGTTGCCCATCTCTACCGGAGTGGTAGGAGCCGTGAAGTTCATCACAGGGTTGCCGGCTGGAGTAGTGGCATTGTAGTCGTCGTCCACGCAAGATGCCATCAGAGGCAAGGTGAGGAACGCCATCATATAATATTTGATATTCTTCATAATGGTAATGTCTTATTCTTTTGTTTTGCTGCAAATTAATGGTTCCACTTGCAAGAGATGACACCGTTGGCTGGTACCTTGACGGTAAAGTTATGGGTGCCATCGCTCAAGTTGATGCTCTGCTCGTTGTCGCCCTCGTTGAGGATGACTGCTGCGAGGGTTCCGTCTGGGTTCAGGAACTCGGCATGGGTAATATTCTTGTCGCTTACGGTGCGAGAGGTTGTACCAAGGCGAACGGCACCTGGGACAACAACGCTCGACATGTGGTTGATGATATAATAATGTGAGTTGTAGCTCAACTTCTTGTAGCCGTTCTGGTCGATGTCGATGGCACCGTAGCAGGTTTGGCATCCGCCATCGAGGTTAGGCCCCATCTTGTTGTCGAGCATCAGGTTCCATACCAATACAGCCTTGCAATACTGGTTGACGGTGGCGAGAGCCACGTTCTTCATGTCTGCCATCAAGCGCTTGCCCAGGTCGCGACCATTGTTCCAAGTACCGATGCTAGTCTCTGAGAAGATCAACTCCTTGTCTGGACGCTGGTTGTTGATGTCGGTCAGCTCGCTGTTGTTGCCACCATAGTCGTGGTAAGCGGCACCTACTACTAGCTCTGATCCTTCATAGTTGTTGCCCAAGGCGTTGTATACCTTTACAGGATAGTCTTCCTGGTCGGCAATGTTGTCGTAGTTGTAGTTATGGTCGAACACGTAAATCTTGGTGTTGACACCATTCTTCTTGAATTGTGCAGCCAAAGCCTTGACGAATGGTGCTTCCTCCTGCCATGGCATGTAGAGCGATGCGCAGTTTGCCTTGTTTAGAGGTTCGTTCTGAGGGCTGACGGCATAGATGTTGATGCCTTTCTCTTTCATGGTCTGGATGAACTTCACGAAATACTGGGCATAGACATCTCGATAGTCTGGATTCAGATGTCCGTCGGTCCAAGAGTCCTTTGGCGTCTTGTTGTTGATGTCGGCAACCTTCATCCATTTAGGGCAAGTCCAAGGAGCAGCGATAATCTTCACATTTGGGTTGATGGCAAGGATTTCCTTCAATACGGGGATGACATATTGGTTCTCATCGTTATGAAGGGCAAAGTTGCTCAGAGGATCAGCATCGCTTCCCTTGGTGTCGCAGTAGGTATATTCTGTGCTGGAGAAGTCGTTGCACCCCAAGGAGATGCGGGCATAGCTCACACCGTATCCCTCGGTGGTAGAGTAGAGACGCTTCAAGAGAGCGAGACGGTCTGTCTCTGCCATGTGCATCAGGTTGTAGCATGATGAGTAAGTGATGGCATAGCCAAATCCATCGATGCTCTGGTATTTCTTGTTGAGGTCTAGCTCAATGGTTGTAGGTGCCATTGAGATGCCATTGAAGAGCTTGCATTCATTCTCTGTCAGGGCGTAGTTGCCATCAGCTGTTGTGGTAAAGGTCTTTGCCATGCCAGCTGTCACGTTAGGGTTGGGGTTGACCTCAGGGCTATCCATGTCGATAGGGTCTGAGAATGAATTGCTGCTACTGCAGGCTGTTACCGAGAAAGCGGCTGCGCAAAACAGCAACGCTAGCTTGTTTCTATATGGGTGTTTCATATTGTTGTTTTCTTGATTGTTATTGTATAAAATGAAAGACTTTCCTGTTTGCTTGCCTCGGGCAGAACTGGCTTAATAGCCAGGGTTCTGCTGGAGGTTGTTGTTCTCGTCGAGTGCGGTCTGAGGAAGTGGCAGAAGGTAGGAGTTGGCATCAAACTGCTTCACCTGTTTGATGCGCCCACTGTCTCTGTTGTCAATGCCGTTGAGGTATTGCTCTACCTTGCCGTTGCGACAGAGGTCGAACCAGCGCTCTCCCTCCAGGGCAAGCTCCAGGCGGCGTTCCTTGAGCACAGCCTCAATCATGGCTTCCTTGCTGCTGGTCTTGTCGGAGGTAAGCTCCTTCAGCTTGGCACGCTTACGAATTTGGTTGACGAGTTGGGCGCTTTCTGTGAGGTTGCCCTTGTATGCCTCTGCTTCCGCTTTCATCAGAATGATGTCGGCGAGGCGAATCCAGTATTCGTTGCTATAGCCTGAGCGCAACTTATACATGAATGGATAGTTGGATGCTGGGTAATAGTTGCTCCAGTCGCAGGCATAATATACGATGGTCTGGTTCTTGCGCACCTCGTCGCCTTCCTTGTCGTAGGCATTGATGAGGTCACGAGAAGGGGTAATCCACTTTGCCCATGTGAAGTAGTAGTCCCAGTTGTCGAGCTGTCTGCCGTACATCCAGGTTTCCCAGTTGCCGTTACCAGTGGTCCAGTGAACTTCCAGGATGCCTTCCTTCGTGTTGCGCTTCATGCAGTCCTTCTTCTCCTCGTCATATCCCCAGAGGGTCTCGAAGCCATCTTCCAGTGCAACGCCAGGGGTCTTGATGACCTTGTCGGCATATTCTATCACCTTGTCGTAGTCTTGTACTGGCTTCTCTGCGTATACTTTGGCAAGCAAAGCTTGGGCTACAGTCTTGCTAAGCTTGGTGCGATCGGTGTTGTCATTGTCTGGTGCATATTGTTCGGCATCGGTCAGATCGGCGATAATCTGCTGGTAGCATTCCTCTGCAGTCTTACGTGGAGGGTAGTAGGTTGGGAACACATCCTCGATGTTGTCTGAGGTGATGGTCTCGGCGATGGTGGTAATCACAGGGAATGAACCCCAAAGGCGTGCCATGCGGAACATCATCAATGCACGGAATATCTCGCCCTGTGCCTTGTAGGAGTGATACTCTGCCTCTGAGATTTTGCCGCTCTCCTTGAGCTGCTCCACACCGCAAATCAGTACGTTCGACTGTGCGATGTCGGCAAGATAACGGGTCCAGTCACGACCCAGTACGGTGTTGCTGGCATCGATGGAGTTGGTCTCGTAAGGTACTACCTCGGCACCTGTGGTACCGGCGTATGCGTTGTCGCTGTGGGAGTCTCCTATCAATAAATAGTCGAGATGGGCATGCTCCTGACGGCTACGGAACAATTCGTAGAGTGCTTTGAGCTGCTTGTCGGCAGCGTCCTTGTCCTTCAATACGGCAGTAGACTCTGAGGTCTGACTGCCCTGGGTGATTTCTGATGGTTGAGAGATTGGCTCATAGTCGAGCGAGCAACTTGCCATGGACAACAGGGTGATGCTGCCGAGCGCCAAAGTCTTGATATGATGATAGTGTTTCATTGTTGTCGTTGTTTTTAGAATTCTACTTTTACTCCGAATACTATACTCTTGTTGAGTGGGTAGGTACCCCAGTCGATGCCCTGTACACTACCGCTGTTGCCATACTGGTTGACCTCTGGGTCCATGCCAGTGTATTTGGTCAGGGTAATTAGGTTGGTGGCAGACATGTATGGCTGCAAACGAGTCAAGCCAAGACGAGAGAGATACTTGCGAGGTACATCGTATGAGAGCGAAACATCCTTCAGACGGATGTAGCTACCATCCTCGATAAAGTAGGTAGAGTTGCGGATGTCCCACTTTGCCTTAGGTACACTGGTGTGCTGACCTGGCACTCTCCAACGTTCCAATACCTTGGTGCTCTGGTTCTTGCCATCATACATGCCCTCAGTTTCCATACGAGATACGTTGTAGATGTCGTTGCCATAGCTTCCTTGTATCAACACGCTTAGGTTCAGTCCCTTCCAAGAGAATGTATTGGTCAAACCAAAGGTGAAGTCTGGGTTAGGGTCGCCAATATAGGTGCGGTCGCTGGCTGTTACCATGCCGTCCTCGTTGACATCCTTGTATATCATTTCACCTGTCTCAGGGTCAACTCCCTCGGCAACATATCCCCAGAAACTACCCAATGGCATGCCTGGAGTGTTGCGTACTACATAATCGTTAACCAAGTCTGTGGTCTTGGCTGAGTAGTAAATCTGAGTCAAAGCCAGGCTCTCCAACTTGTTCTTGTTGAAAGAGATGTTGAAGTCGGTGTTCCATTTCAGCTTGCCTGTCAGGTTTTGTGATGAAATGCTGAACTCCCATCCCTTGTTGATCATGGAGCCTCCGTTGTAGGTAAGTTTGTTGGCAGCAGCTGCACCGGCAGGCAAGGTGATGTTCATGAGCATGTCCTTGGTACGCTTGTAATAGTAGTCGGCGTAGATGGTGATGCGATTCTTGAGGATGGTCAGGTCGATACCGATGTTGGTCTGGGTGGTTGTCTCCCAGGTCAATTCTGGGTTGCTTAAGGTTCCCTGGGTGTAGGTTGGTACGGCATTGGCATCGTTGCCATCGCCAAACCACTGTACACGGTTGATGTTGTAGCTAGCCAGATAGCTGTAGTCGCCCAGTCCGCTCTGGTTACCGGTCTGTCCCCAGCCTCCACGAATCTTCAAGTCGTCAATCCACTTGATGTCCTTCATGAACTTCTCGTTGCTGACACGCCATGCACCTGAGAATGATGGGAAGTAGCCCCAACGATGACCTGGAGCCAACTTGGAACTGCCGTCGGCACGCATGTTGGCGGTCAACATATAGGTGTCGTTCCAGTTGTATTGCAAACGGGCGAAGGTTGAGAGGATAGCCCAGTCTGAAGCCGATGTGCCTGTGCCATTCCATGAAATCCTGTTGGCGGCATTGAGGGTAGGGAACTTGTCATCGGCATAGTGGCTGCCGTTGATGTAGCTCTGGCTCCACTTGCTCTGTGTCCAGGAGTCACCCAACATGGCGTCGATGTTGTGCTTGCCGAAAGTTTTCTTGAAGTTGGCGACATTATCCCATACAATGACGCTGCTGATGCTTCGGCCATCATAGCCTGTACCATATTCCTGACGACCGATGGTGGTTGAGATAGGGTCGAGGAAGTTGGTGGTGTTGCCCTGGGTGCGGTCGAATGAGAGCGAGGTGTTGAAGGTCAAGCCTGGCATGAATGTTACGGTTGCCTTGCCTGTGGCCAACAAACGGTTGTAGGAGCTCTTGTTGTTCTCTGTTCTAGCGATGTTCTCGGCAGGAGATGTCAGGTTGACACCATAGAAGTTGTTATAGAACTGGCTTGGGTTCTCTGGGTCCCAAACTGGGGCATAGGTTGGTGTGTTGACGATGGCTGTTACCACGCCACCACGGCTAGATCCTGTACCCGATATGATGCCCGTTCCCTTGTTGGTATAGTCGGAATAGGTTACGCTGGCATTGAGTCGCAACCAGTCTCTAACATCATTTTCTACGGAAGTACGGAAGTTGTATCGCTTGTAGCTAGATTTCTTGATGACACCGTTCTCACCCGTGTAACCTCCTGAGATGAAGTAGCGGAGCTTGTCGGTACCGTTGGTGATGGAGAGCTGGTAGTCTTGTACGTTACCGGTGCGGAACACTTCGTCCTTCCAGTCGGTCTGGTCTTTCAGTCCCTCTGGAATCTTTACCATGCCGATTTCGTCCATCAGTTCTTTATACTGAGCCACATTCAGCGACTCTTGGTTGTCACGTACATTGTTAAAGGCATAATGAGCGTTGAGGCTTACCTTGGCAACGCCAGCCTTGCCCTGCTTGGTACCTATGATGATGACACCATTGGCTGCACGAGAACCATAGATGGCAGCAGAAGAGGCATCTTTCAATACCTGGATGTTGTCGATGTCATCGGCAGCGAGGAAGTCGATGTCGGTCATTGGCACACCGTCCACTACGTAGAGAGGGTCGTTGCTACCATTGAGAGAGGTGGTACCACGCACACGGATGGTAGGTGAAGCTCCTGGCTGACCATTGGCTTGCGAAATCTGCAAACCGGCAGCCTTTCCCTGCATACCTGCTGCGGCAGATACGATAGGACGAGTGTCAAGGTCCTTGGCAGATACGCTAGAAACGGCTGTGGTAACATCCTTGCGCTTTACCGAACCGTAACCGATGGCTACCACCTCGTTGAGCATGTTGGCTTCATCTTCCAATTTTATCTGCATGCCATTGGTTGCCTTAGCCTCCATGTTCTTATATCCGATATAAGAAAACTTGAGCTTGGCTCCTTGCTTTACCTCGATGGTAAAATGGCCATCCATATCGGTTGCCACTCCATTGCTGGTGCCACTTTCCATGACGGTGGCTCCGATAACGGGTTCGTTGGTGTTGTCGATTACCGTACCAGTAATCTTCACTTTCTGTCCCCAAACTGCTGTTGAGACGAGCATAGCGAATAACGAGACTGATGCTCGTTTCATCATCGCATTTCTTTTTTCTTTTCTCATGAATTTGATAAGTTATTGGGTTGTTAATATTTTCGTTAGTTGTAAAGATGGGCAATGTTTTGGATTGTCGAAATCTTTCGGTTGCAAAAGTATATAAAATGTTAGCTCCTTGGTGCGCTGTTTAGTGATTTGGTGGTAAAAGTAGTGTTTATGTGTTTGTAAGTATTTGATAATCAGATGTACTAATTTCTGAGGATAAAATCGAAAGTGGTGACCTTATAGGTGTTCATTCGACAACTAAGTGTCTTATTTGTATCCTTGGTTTTTCTCTTGATTTCTGTATTCCTATCCACTTTTCAAGAGAGGATAGATTTGCGTAAATAGTTGATATGTAAACTGATAGGGCTCGTTAGGGAGTCGTTTTATCCACATTTCTAGTTGTAAAGATAGGAAAAGTGGATAAAAAGTAGTACTTTTGCACGAAATCGATAATAACTAATGATGAAATCAATGAATAAAAACTTAATGATGAGCCTGTGCCTTTTGCTGTTTTCTGTGGCAGGCACTTTCGCTCAATCGGTACTTAATGCCAGTCATTTGGCTTATGTCAAGCAGCATCTCTCGGCCCCTACTTATGCCCAGGCTTACCAAGCCTTAAGAAAGCAGGCAGGGCATGATTTGCAAATGAAACCGGTATCGGTGATGGACAAGAACTACATACCGAGCAGTGGTTCCAAGCACGACTATGTGAGCTTGGCTCGCTATGCTTGGCCTGACCCTACCAAGAAAAACGGAATACCTTATATACAGAAAGATGGCATTTCCAACCCTGAGCTTAATAAGTTTGACCGCAATCGCTTGTCGGAGATGGCTTATGCCGTATATCGCTTGTCGCTGGCTTATTACTTCTCTGGGGAAGAACAATATGCCAAGAAGGCAACCGAACTCTTGCGCACCTGGTTTATCAACAAGAATACCAAGATGAACCCAAATCTGCGTTATGCGCAGCATATCCCGGGGGTAGCTGAGGGTAGATGCTATGGAGTGCTCGACGCTTACTCTTTTGTGGACATGCTTGATGGCGTACAACTCTTGGAGAAATCAAAGTCATTTACTGCCAAGGACTCAAAACAGTTGAAGGCATGGTTCTCGCAGTTTGCCAAATGGTTGCAAGTAAATCCTATGGCTTTGGAAGAAAGCAAACAAGGGAATAACCACTCTGTCGCTTATGATGTGCAGGTGGCTGCGTATGCTCTCTATGCAGGCAACAAGAAGTTGTTTGACGAGGTAATTGCCCAGTTCCCAAGCCAACGCATCGCCACCCAGATAGCTCCCGATGGCAAGCAACCCATGGAATTGACCCGCACTTTGTCTTTCCATTACTCGCAGTATAATCTGACTCATATCATCGACCTCATGCAGATGGTGAAGAACCAAGGATATGAGGTCGCTCCTTACTGCGTGTCGGGGGAACATAGCTTTTTCAAGGCGATGGACTTCTTGGCTCCTTACATGGGCAAGCCTGTGCAGGCATGGCCTTATCAACAGATTAGCGGTTGGGAGGAGAAACAGCAAGATATGGCAAAGGACTTTTGTCGTGCCTATCTCTTGGATGAGTCTCACAAGAACTATCGGACTATTTATCTGCAAAACAAAAGACGTGATTGGACAGACCTCTTTGTGTTGCTCTATGAGGAGCCAACCAAGATAGACAATGCAATGGCTCGTGCCGACGAGCAACTGCATTACGCCTTGAGTTGTACTGCCGAGGCACGAAAGACGGCAAAGGGAGACCGGGTGACCCCTCGAAGCATCGACAAGAATGGCAACCTTGTGTTAGTGGGTCCAAAGGACTGGTGCTCTGGTTTCTTCGCAGGTACACTTTGGCAGATGTACCAGTATAGTCATGAGCCATATTGGAGAGAGAATGCCGTCAGCAATACCTGGCCGATAGAGAGTGCCAAGTGGCACAAGGGTACCCATGACCTTGGCTTCATGATAGGCGATTCCTTCGGCAAGGCATACCAGCTGACGGGAGAGCAGAGCTATCATGACGTTATGTTGCAGGCTGCCAGAACCCTCATCACTCGCTATTTTCCAAAGGTGGGGTGTATCCGTTCTTGGGATCATAATGCCGACAAGTGGAAGTACCCTGTCATCATCGACAACATGATGAATCTGGAGATGCTCTTCGAGGCAACAAAGTTGACGGGAGATTCCACCTTCTATAAGATAGCATGCAAGCATGCCGACACTACGATGAAGAATCATTTCCGTGATGATTATTCCTCTTTCCATGTGGTGGATTACGACCCGCAGACTGGTGCTGTTCGGATGAAGGTTACCGCCCAGGGTTATAGCGATGACTCATTTTGGAGCCGTGGACAGGGATGGGCGCTCTATGGCTATACCATGTGCTACCGCTATACCCACGACCAGCGTTATCTCGACCAAGCCAAGGGAGTGGCTCGGTTCCTGTTCTCGCTGAAGAACATGCCTGCGGATGGCATCTTCTACTGGGACATGAAAGACCCTGCCATTCCTAACGCACCTCGTGATGCATCGGCAGCGGCATTGGTGGCTTCTGCCTTCTATGAGTTGCAGGGTTATGTGGATGCAGGTCTTGGCAAGCAGTATCGAGCTTTCGCCGATAAGATTGTCAATTCGCTCATCGACCATTACCAGGCACCTGTGGGCAGCAACCAGGGTTTCCTCTTGCTCCATTCCACAGGACATAAGCCTGCCAATAGCGAGATTGACGTACCTATCAACTATGCCGACTACTTCTACATGGAGGCATTGAGACGCAAGGCTCAACTCGATAATAAGTAAGACGAGCAACCAAGGAATGCATGGACAAAGAACTAACTTTTCTATATATCAGCCGACTTTACTTTTATGGGTGGCATCTATCGCAACGTGAAGTTGATAACTACCCAGATGCAGCATTTCTCCATGACCGAAGATGGGGCGGATGGCGTGTTTGTGAGCACCCCACAGGTAAATGCGGAAAGGGCAAACGTGAGTGTGAGGGCAAGGTTGCGCAACGATGCCCCGATAGCCAAGGAATGCTTCCAAACTGTCAGACATCGCCATCAACGTTGGCAGCCATTGTTATTTCCAATCAGACAAGACAGGAATCACCTGGGTAGCCGACCGCCCTTACTCTGCTGGTAGCTGGGGATATGTGGGTGGTAAGCCAACATCTACCCAAACGGAAATAGCATGTACCGAGGATGGTCCCCTTTACCAGACGATGCGAGAAGGTATCGAGGGCTATCGTTTTGATGTGCCATCAGGAAAATATGAGTTGGAGCTTCTCTTTACGGACACTCGGCAGCAGCAAGCATTGTCGGTTTATCTCTTGGGCAGGGACCAGGCTCAGCAGTCAAGCAAGGGAAATCCGGAAGGGTTTGGCATTGAAGTGAATGGCAAGTGCATGGACTCCAACTTCGTTCCAGGTGTTGAGGCTGGCTATTTTACAGCCATTCGTCGTAGCTATGTGGTAGATTGTGGCAATGATGGTCTAGAGGTCAAGTTCCCGTCGAAGCAAAACAAGGCGTTCCTCTCAGGCATCAAACTGAGGAGATTGTTCTAGTAAATGGATGATGTGAGCGTAATATACCATACTTTATTTGTCTATCTCGTAAAAAAGTCTTACTTTTGCAGCAACAAAAGTGAGACTTTTTGCTTTTGCATGAAAACAAGTAAGAAAAAATAGAGAATAAGTTATGTCAAGAAATAGCAATGTTTTCTACCATCTGGTAGCTTTCCTAACGGTAGCGATATGGGGCACAACCTTTGTCGCCACCAAGGTGTTGATGCTCAACGGCCTGTCGCCAGCCCAGATTTTCACCCTTCGCTTTAGCATCGCATACGTGCTGATGCTCTGCTTCAACCATCGTCGCATTTTTTCCGATTCGTGGAAGGATGAGGCTAAGATGGCATTGCTGGGCATTACGGGAGGTTCTCTTTATTTCTTGAGCGAGAACGAGGCTATGAATTTCACTACAACCACCAATACCTCGCTCATCGTATGTTCTTGTCCGCTCTTTGCCACGTTGCTGGTGCGTTTGGTCTATCGAGACTCTTCCCGCATCCATATAGTCCAGTTGCTGGGCTCCCTGTTGGCATTTGTGGGTATGATTATCGTGGTGCTGAACGGTAGGTTTGTGCTCCACCTTTCTCCTGTGGGCGATGCCTTGGCTTTTACGGCTTGTATGTGCTGGGCGGTCTATTCGTTGTTGATGAAGTCGGTTACGGGTAGTTATTCAGCGGCGTTCATTACTAGAAAAGTGTTTTTCTATGGCGTGTTGACCATACTGCCTTACTATCTCTTCGTGCCAGGTCTGCCTTCTTTCGAAGTCTTTGCCAAGCCTCAGGTGATAGGCAACCTGCTCTTCTTGGGTTGTCTTGCCTCAATGATATGCTTCCTCACGTGGAATTGGTGTATCTCTAAGTTGGGTGCTGTGAAGGCTACCAATTGGGTATATTTCAACCCAATCACCACGATGATTTTTGCCTCCTGGGTGTTGGGTGAAAAGATAACTCCTTATTTCTTGATAGGAGCAGCCTGCATTCTTCTTGGCATGTATGTGGCCGATAAAAAGACACAGGTCGAATAGTTTTGAAACTTATGTTAGTATGTGCATGCGATAATAATGTGTTTTGTATTTATTTTCTCACAAAACGGCTCTAATATGTTAAAATACTGTTAATTTTTGGACTTTTCATTGGGAATATTTGGCGGTTTCGGAAATTCGTTGTACTTTTGCACTCGCTTTTGAGAAATCAAGCATTACTCAAAGCGACTAAAGAAAGAGTTCTTTGAAAGATTTTACATAAACAGACAAGTAGTACAA
>CAVCRI010000026.1:0-26317 GCA_963604545.1 Lachnospiraceae bacterium
CGTACAGTATTCAGGTGAGCCTGGTTCGGATGCAGCGAGCGTGTTCGTTCGTGGTCAAGCTACATTTAATAATTCTAGTCCATTGGTGCAGGTGGATGGTGTAGAGCGTCTCATGAGTGATGTCGATCCTGAGGAAATAGAAAGTATCACAGTATTGAAAGATGCTTCTGCCACAGCAGTTTTTGGTGTGCGTGGTGCCAATGGAGTTGTATTGATCACGACTAAGCGTGGTGCTGAAGGAAAGGCGAAGATTACTGCATCTACCTCTTGGGGTATCTTGACTCCTACCAAGATGGTTGAACAGGCTAATAGTTACGAATATGCTAAATTCCACAACCAAATGTCAGTAAACAGTGGACGCACTCCTCGTTTCTCAGATGCAGTCATCCAAAAATTTAAGGATGGTAGCGATCCAATTCGTTTCCCAAGCTTGCAATGGGCTGATTATATCATGAAGGATCAGACTATTCAAACCAAGCACAACTTGAATATCAGCGGTGGTACTAAGTCGGCACGTTATTTTATTAATGTGGGTTACTATACACAGGGTGGCTTGTTCAAGGAGTTTGGACAGAGCTACGACTTTGGCTATCAGTATAATCGTTTCAATTATCGTGCTAACCTTGACTTGGATGTAACAAAGACAACAACCATTTCTTTCAACGTAGCTGGTAATGTAAGTAATGCAAATCGCCCATATACAGGTGGTGGTTCTTCTGGTATTATCAATGAGATTTACCAGGCGACTCCATTCTCTAGTCCTGGTATCATCGATGGTAAATATGTAGCTACTGAAACCAATTATGACGATTGTGGTGTCGATCAGCTACCGTTTGTTGGTAGTAGTGGTATCAACTACTTTGGTAATAATAATGTAACAGGAGGTTTCATGAAGAGAACCAATAATAAGCTGCAATTCGACCTCCAGCTGAATCAGAAACTCGATATGATTACCAAGGGTCTTTCTTTTAAGATGAAGGGTTCTTATAATGGAAATTATGAGATTTCTAAGGATGGTGAAGCAAAGAAGGCTACTTATACTCCTGTATTGCAGCCAGATGGAACCTATCTTTACAAGAAATATGGTAATGAGGAGCAGATTTCATACAAGGAAGATGTTTCAAAGGCTCGTTATTGGTATTTTGAGGCAGCTTTGAACTATAATCGTTCTTTTGGTTTGCACAATGTAGGAGGTATTTTGCTGTATAATCAGGATAGTAACTATTATCCAGGTACCTACTCAAGTATCTCTCAACGTATGGTAGGTCTGGTAGGTCGTGTTACATACGATTGGAATAATCGTTATCTGATAGAATTCAATGTCGGTTATAATGGATCTGAAAACTTTGCCCCAGGTAAACGTTATGGTTTGTTCCCTGCAGTGTCTGGTGGTTGGGTTGTAAGCGATGAGCCTTTCTTCAAACCATTGAGCAAGGTCGTTTCTTTCTTGAAACTTCGTGCAAGCTATGGTCTTGTAGGTAACTCTAAGATTGGTGGAGATCGCTTTATGTACACGGCTGACCCATATGTAATCAATAATGGGTCTCTCTATACTCGTGATGGATATGGCTATATTTTTGGTGTAGATAACTCTACAATTTGGAAAGGTGCTTATGAGAAGGCTAGACATAATGCAGATGTGACCTGGGAACATGCTTATAAACAAGACTATGGCTTCGATGCCAACTTCTTGAAGGATCGTCTTCGTACAACGTTTGACTACTACTATGAGCATCGTACAGACATTTTGTTGACAGACTTTACTGCACCACTCTTCATAGGTTATAACATGCCTTTTACCAATGAGGGTATCGTAAATAGTTGGGGTTACGAAGTTTCTTTGAAGTGGCAAGACAAGATAGGTAAGAACTTCCGTTACTGGGCAGGTGTAAACCTTTCTTATAACCAAAATGAGGTCATAGAGAAAAAGGAAACTCCAGCTCCTAATGCTTATCAGTATGAGAAGGGCCATCGCTTGGGTGCTCGTAGTCAATATCAGTTCTGGCGTTATTACGATGAGGATACTCCAGGACTTTACGAGAAGACTTTCGGAGAACCATTCCCAACTCAGCTGGTGCCAGATATTCAGCCTGGTGATGCTGTGTATGTGGATTTGAACCATGATGGCAAGATAGACCAAAACGATATGACTCGTGACCTCGGTTACACAGATGACCCTGAGTACATGCTTGGTCTTAACTTAGGTTTTAGCTATAAGGGTTGGTCTTTAAATACCCAGTGGACTGGTGCTTGGAATGTGAGTCGTATGATAGATGGTGTCTTCAGAAAACCATTCTATAACAAGACTTCTACGGAAGAGGGTGGCTTGTTGAGATACATAGTTAATAATAGTTGGACAGCTGATAACCCTTCTCAAAGTGCTAAGTATCCACGTGCAGCATGGGGAAAGGCTTATGCAAACAACTATGAAGCTACATCAACTCTCTATGAGCAGGATTCTAAGTATCTTCGTTTGAAGACATTGCAGATAAGTTATGATTTCCATGCCCCATTCATGAAAAAAATGGGTATGAATCAGTTGCAGCTGTCGTTTAGTGGTTATAACCTCCTGACTTTCACTCCATATATTTGGGGAGATCCAGAAGCAAAAGCTACTACTTCTCCATCTTATCCTTTGCAGAAGACTTACATGTTGTCTTTGAAGGTGGGATTCTAAAAACATTGTAGCATAAATAAATAATAAAGAAAATGAAATTAGATAATATATTCAAAGGACTGGCTGTGGCAACCATATTGGTGGCTGGTATGACTGCTTGTACAGAGCAAATCAAGTTCGGCGACTCATTTATTGAGAAGACTCCTGGTGGTGATGTTACAGCTGATACCGTCTTTCATAGTGCAGAATATACAGAGCAATTCTTGACGGGTATCTATGCACAGCAGTATTATGGGCTTCCATATCGTTCTACTCATAATTCCAGTAGTTACTTTAGTGGTCAGATAGAAACAATGTCTGATTGCTGGCATATGCCAACTTCAAGTATATCTGTAACCAAACAGGTGTATGGTGGGCAGATGACAGCGGCAAGTGGTCAGGAAATTTATGGATATGACAAGGAGAGCATTTGGGAGATGGTGCACCGTTGCTATATGCTGATAGAGCGTATCAATGAGGTGCCAGATATGGATGAGACCACCAAGAAGCGTTTTATAGCTGAGGCTAAATGCATCATTGCTTCTTCTTACTTCAACTTGTTACGTTACTATGGTGGACTGCCATTGGTAAAGCATTCATATGGTGTAAATGATGACAAGACTGACATTCAGCGTGCTTCTGTGGAAAATACGGTAAACTTTATTGTTGGCTTGTTTGACGAAGCGATTAATTCAGGAGCTATGCCTTGGTCTTATACCACCGATGCTTCTACCATGACTGCCCACTGGACAAAAGCTGCAGCTATGGCAATGAAGTGTAGGGTCTTGCAGTTTGCTGCTTCACCTTTGTTTAATGACGCCCAACCATACTATAGTGGGGTATATTCCATGGAGAATGCCGCTCAAGACAGTCTTTTATGGTATGGTGGCAAGAAACCAGAGTTGTGGCAACAATGTAAGAAAGCTTGTGAGGATTTCTTCAAGGAAAATGCTAATAATGGTGAAGCTTACCACATGGTTGAGCCAACTACTCAGACGCAAGAGGCTTATCGTTATGCGTTCCGTCATGCCTACATGGATCAGTCAAGCCCTGAGGTGATTTTCTCCACTCGTGTAACTGATAACAATAGTAATAGTAAATATAACTGGATTTGTCGTTCTTACTTGCGTGGTAATGACCGTTATGCATACAACCCAACACAGGAATTTGTAGAAATGTTCCCATGGGCAGATGGTAAACCTTTCAATTGGGAAGAGACCGAGAAGGCTGGTGAATTGGACCACATGTTTATCAATGGTACTTTTGACAAGAATAAGCAGGAACTTCAGAATATCAAATATACACGTGACCCTCGTCTTTATGAAACTGTTACAGTAAATGGACAGCGTAACATCATCAACTACTCTAATGGTAATACCACAGGATTGAATGTTGAATTGTGGGTTGGCGGTACGCTTGCAGGTAGTCAGCCTATTTCTGGTTCTGGTGCCTATGGCAATGGGTATTTCATCAACAAGCACATTGCCGATGGGCCTTTCCTAAAAAGTATTTATACAGGTGAGGTTTATAAGCGTAAGGCTCCACATTGGCCAGAGATTCGTGTTGCTGATCTTTACTTGATCTATGCGGAAGCTTTGCTTCAGGCAGATGGCAACAATGCCAAGGCTATCGAGTATGTGGATAAGATTCGTTCAAGAGTAGGCTTGAAAGGACTCGTAGAGTGCAACCCTACGGAGAATCTTATGACTAACAAGGAGAACCTCTTGGAGGAAATCCTTCGAGAGCGTGCTTGTGAACTGGCATTCGAGAATACGCGTTATTTTGATATGAAGCGTTACAAACGAGTAGATTTGTTCGAAAAGACACTTCATAGATTAGTCATTCATCGCCAGATTCAAGATGAAAAAGGAAATTGGACAACTTCAACAAATGCTTGGGTCAATGGTGACAAGACAAAGGCTGCAAAGTATTCGCCAGAATGGTACGAGCCTTCTCACTTTACATATGAGCGAGTGCCTATCACCCAGGAACCACGCATTTGGTGGAATGGATTTGATGTAAAATGGTACATGTTCCCATTCCCACAGGCTGAGGTTATTAAAGGATATTTGGTACAGAACCCAGGATGGTAATTCTTATCCAATGTAAAAGACAATTAAAAAGAAAAATTCAATGAAAAATAATAGAAACTTAGTGCTGGCAGCACTCGCCATACTAGGACTACCTGCTTCAGCACAGATAAAAATAGATTCTATCACACCTAACCGATATGCCGCTCAAGGGATTGATGTGGGTGCGGATGTGAATTTCTCTCGTGAGCAGTCAACTGCTTCTGTATCAGTGATTACTCGTGAGAGTACTAACAAGCGTTCAGCAAGTAATATCGGTAATTCTATTCTTGGTCAGGGACTGGGTCTTGTTTCTTTGCAAGGACATGGTAACTATGAAAGTGCAAACCCTACTTTTTATATCCGTGGTTTGCAGACCTTGAATGGTAACAATTCTCCATTGGTGTTGGTCGATGGTATTGAGCGTGATATACAATATGTTTCTGCGGAAGAAGTCGAGTCCGTTTCGATTTTGAAGGATGCGGCTGCAACAGCTTTGTATGGTTATAAAGGTGCTAATGGTGTCATCTTGGTAACCACCAAGCGTGGTAAGTTCAACTCTAAAGAAGTGAAAATAACTTTGGATCATGCCATCAATTTTATGGCTCATAAGCCAAAATTCGTAAACTCTCAGACATATGCCAAGGCTATGAACGAAGCTTATGCAAATGATGGATTGGCTCCACGTTACACGGATGCAGAGGTTGAGGCTTTTGGTTCAGGTCAGTATCCTTACCTTTATCCTAATGTGGATTGGGTAGGTGAGACATTCCGTAACAATAGTGTAACCAACATGGTAAATGCTTCCTTTACAGGTGGTGGCGATAAGTTTAAGTACTATGCCATGATGGATTTGCAGTATGACAATGGTTTTGTCAAGAATCCTAATGAGAATGATGGTTACTCTACTAATAACAAGTATGTAAAGGGTAATCTCCGTATGAACATGGACATGCAACTGACAAGAAATACCTTGATGAAGGTGAACCTTCTGGGTGTACTTGCAGAGTCTAATTCTCCTGGTAATTCAGCAAACCTCTGGGATATGGTTTATACTTTGCCTTCAGCGGCATTCTCTGTCAAGGATGAATATGGTAGATGGGGTGGTAACTCTATATGGGCAGGAACCGTTAACCCTGTTGCTCAATCGCAGGGTGCAGGTTATAGCCGCAACAACAAGCGTGGTATTTTTACAGACTTGTCCCTTCACCAGGATCTTTCTGCCGTATTAAAGGGTTTGTCTGCACAGGCTCGTATTGGCTACGACCATTTCTCAAATATCAATGAGAATTATAGCAAGACATACGAATATGGAAGTACGATTGTATCAGATTGGGTAGATGGTGCTCCTTTGGGGGATAAATACTTCAAGGGGGGTACTCCTACTGATTTGGGTGAGACTGCCAAGACAACTGCTTTCTCTCGCCGTATGCACATTGATGCAAGTGCTGATTATCAAAATACTTTTGGTGATCACAGCTTGTATGCACAGTTGAAATATGATTATGAGTTTAGCGACAAATATGCTATAAATAGCACAATTTATCGTCAGGATATTTCGTTCTATACTCACTATGGCTATTTGGATCGCTACTTTATGGATTTGGCTCTTGTTGAGTCTGGTTCCAACCGTTTAGCTCCTGGTTCTAAGTGGGCTTTATCGCCAACCGTTTCTGCAGCATGGGTTCTTTCCAAGGAATCTTGGTTGAGAAATGTTAATTGGGTAAATTTCCTAAAGTTGCGTGGTTCTTTTGGTATCCTCAATACGGATTATCAGCCTGATGGTAGTTGGACATATTATGTACAGCAATATATGACATCTGGTGGCGCTTATCCATTTAACAATGGTTTTACTTCAGACTTTGGTCGTACCTACCTCGGTCAAATGGCTACGCAAGGTCTAACACATGAGAAGGCTACCAAGTATAATTTAGGTATTGACGCTACCTTGTTGGGGGGCTTGGATGTGACATTTGACGCTTATTATCAGCACAGGTCTAATATTTGGGTTTCTACAGCAGGTAAGTATTCTTCTGAACTCGGTATGGATGCTCCATACGAAGGTGATGGTATTGTGAATAGTTGGGGTTGGGAGTTAGGTCTCGACTATAACAAGCAGATGGGTGACGTGAAGTTTAATGTAGGTGGTAACTTGAGCTACAATCGAAGTAAGATAGAAGAGCAAGACGAGGCTCCTGTGCTTTATCCAAACTTGGCATCTACTGGTCATCGTGTAAGCCAACTCTACGGTTACAAGGCTATTGGCTTCTTCAAAGATGAGGCAGATATTGAAAACTCTAAACCACAGAATCTGGGTACTACTGTTCGTCCTGGTGACATCAAGTTTGAGGATGTAAATGGCGATGGAGTCGTTGATCAGAACGATAAGACTGCCATTGGATATTCTACTGTTGCTCCAGAGCTTTATTTCTCTCTCCATCTCGGTGTAGAGTGGAAAGGGCTTGGTGTTGATGCTATGTTCCAAGGAGCTGGAAGATATTCGGGCGTGTTGAATGCCAAAAGTATGTATATGCCATTGGTTAATAATACTACGATTTCTCAGTACTATTACGACAATCGCTGGACTCCAGAGACAGCAGAGACAGCGAAGTTCCCTGCATTGAGTTCTCAGAGCAACGCTAACAATTACAATACTAATACATTGTGGATGTTTGATCGTTCTTTCTTCAAGTTGCGCAACATCGAAGTTTATTACAACTTCCCTAAGTCGCTTTTAGCTAAGACAAAGGTGCTCAATGCCGCTAAGCTTTATGTACGTGGTGTAGATTTGCTCAGTTTCGATCATCTTGACAAGTCTGATCCAGAGAACTTTGGCGTATCTGCTCCTTTGAACCGCAGCGTAGTGGCTGGTTTGTCAGTAACATTCTAATAAAAGATTAATAAGTAGTAAATTATGAAAATAAATAAAATTTATTGTGGTCTTTTAGGTCTTTTGGCATTGTCGTCTTGCAGTGACAAGATGGATTACAATGAGACCAATGTCAAGGACAAGGCTTACATTATCGAGACCTTCGAGAAAGTAGGTGGCTTTATGACTGATATCTACAATCATGCTGATTATGATTATGGTCAGAATTTTGGTGGTGGTATGTTGGCATCTGCGTCTGATGAGAGCGTTTTTTCGCAGACAGGTGGAAGTATTGAGACTTTTTATAATGGTACATGGAGTCCTTCAAAGGCACAAGGTTCTCTTTGGAGCAACATGTATGATGGTATCAAGACTTGTAATGTCGTATTAAAAGATTTTCAAGATTTGACATTTGATGATTTCGTGTTGAATGCTGATTACAAGGCCCAGCTTAACCGTTATCAAAACTATAAGTGGGAGGCTCGTTTCTGGCGTGCTTATTTCTACTTCAACTTGGTTCGTCAGTATGGAGGTGTGCCAATTATTGATATGGATATGCTAGCTTCTGAAGTTAATAATCAATCTCGTAAGAGTTCTGATGAGATATTTCAGTATGTCATGGACGAATGTGATGTCGTGAAAGATAGTATCATCAAGGATTATACCAAGTTGGGTAGCTTGGCTTTGGGTACTCCAGACGATGGTCGTGTAAACGACTTGGCAGTGATGGCTTTAAAGGCTCGTGCCGCTCTTTATTGGGCAAGTCCTCTCTTCAATCCTACAGGTGACAAAGAGCGTTATCATAAGGCAGCTCTTTATACCAAGGCTTTGTTGGATTCTTGCACTACTAAGCGTGGTATGTCTTTGGCTAAAAAATATGAAGATCTTTGGGCAACTAAGAACTATACAGATGAGGATAAGAAATGTGAAATCATCTTTGGTCGTCGTATTTATAGTACCAAGATTTCTACAACAGATGCTTCTGACAATACTGTAGAAACTTACAATTATCCTGTAGGTATTGAAGGTGGTAGTACTGGTTCTAACTGTCCTTCTCAAAATATGGTTGATGCATACGAAATGCAGGCAACTGGTTTAGGGATTAATGAGGCTGGCAGTGGCTATGATGCTGCTAATCCATATGCAGGTCGAGATCCACGTTTTGCATTGACTATTGCTAAAAATGGTGATGTTTGGCCAACTGCTTATAAAGCAGCTTTGCAAACCTATCAAGGTGGTGTAAATGCAGAGCCTATTGTTGGTGCTACTCCTACAGGATATTACTTGAAGAAGTTGCTACATGGTGACATTGACTTGAGAGCTAGCAGTAAGAATAAGGGAGATTATCACACCTACGTAACCTATCGTTTGGGCGAGTTCTATCTCAACTATGCCGAGGCTGTATATAAGTACTTGGGTAGTGCAACGGCTACAAGTGCAGAATTCCCAATGTCTGCTGACGATGCTATCAACCTAATTCGTAAGCGTGCTGGTATGCCTGATTTTTTAACTTCTCTTAGCAACGAGCAGTTCTGGGAGAAATATAAGAACGAGCGCATGGTAGAGTTGGCATTCGAAGGCCATCGCTTCTGGGATGTTCGTCGTTGGAAGGAAGCAGACAAGTATTTCAAGAACATTCAGAAGATGAAGATTACCAAGAACGACGATGGTTCGTTCACCTACACTCGTGAAACAATACAGCGTCAGTGGGATGATAAGATGTATCTCTTCCCGATTCCATCTGATGTCATGTTGAAGCATGAGAAGTATGGCCAGAAGTGGGAACAAAACCCAGGTTGGGAGTAAAAATCTATAAAAACGAATTGGCTAAGGTGTGAAAGCCTTAGCCAAGCACTTAAACAATTACGATTATGAAGGCATATAGTTTTTTTAAAAAAATATTTATATTGGTGACAATAGTAGCTTTTGCTTCTTGCTCTGATGATGATAATTCCGCAGTATTGAGCAGCAAGCTGATGTTGAACCAAGAATTTGTAGCATCCAATTATAGTTTTATCTGGAATGGAATAACCTCTCCAAGAAAGGATGATGTTAAAGCTAAGTTTGAGGCGCTAGAAGGGGATACAACCAAGATGAAGATGACCATCTCTGGCATAATTCCGTCTGCTAATGATGGTATTGAACTGGTTGTTGATGTTTTGCCTCAGAGTGATGAGATTCAATATCAAGGCAAGGTTGAAAATAGTGACTATGATATGACTGTAAGTGGCGTCTATTTTCCTTCAAAGTCTGTTGTGGGTCATTACTTCAAGTTGAAGGTCGTGTATAATGTTATCAAAGAAAACTTGATAAAACAACCTTTTGAGTTCCATCTTAAGAAAGCTTGTACCACAGTAAAAGGTGATGATTCAAAAGCCACAACGATAGATGGGGTAGAGTATTCCAATTACGAATTAGCTCAGAATGCTTTGGCAGGAATGGCGAGATTTTACGCTAAGACAGATTCTGTTGCCAAGTTGACATTCTCTAATGACGGAACATTGTCAATTGATATGTTGACTAATAACAAAGGCGAAACTTTTAGCTCTAATCTTATGACTATTAAGTACTGGCTAACCAACCTACAGGGAGATATGATATTGGAGTTTACCAAAGCGCAGGCAGAGTCTTTTATAGCTAAGTTCTTGAATGAAGATGCCACAGATGTGGAGACTTTGTTCGTAAAGTATAGGGAAGAAGACAAGTATGTCTTGCGTGCTACCTATCAAGTGGATGGCAAACTGTCAATTAAGCTTAACGAGCCATACAATGTCAATGCAATGGATATGTTTGTGCAGGGTAAGTTGGCAAATGTTGAAGATGAATTGCTTCAAAAGCAAACTTCAGCGTTCTTTGACATATTGAAGCAAGGTCCAAGTGCATGGGGCTTGTATCTTGTTTCTGAGTAAATTAACTAGGCATGCTCATTATTTTTATGGGCATGCCATAAAGAATACATCATGAAAACATTTGTATATTACATTTTAGTTGTGGTATTGTTTGCTTCTTGCACAGAAGATGTGGTTGATATGAGAACAGAAAACTTTAGAAATAATAATTCTCAAAAAGAACTAATAGCTTATCCTAATTCTCAAAAAGGTATTTCAAGAAGTTCTAATTTACAGTCAGACTGGGAAAAATGGACCAAGGTAAAATTGGCTTCTGGAGATTCTGTTTATACACCATGGAATCACTTATTGTCAGGAACAGCAATTCCTTATGATATTCGTACTGATGTGAAAGCAGCAGACGGATGGAATTTAATTGCCCATACAGTGAACGGCTTTGGTGAAAGAGGTATGAATTATCTGATATTCCATAATAGATACACGGGAATATTGAAAGTCTTTTATAATCTCGAAACTAATCAAAGTAATTTGCAAAATACAGCTATTTGGAAATTGCATTTTGAAAATCCTCAATCTTTCTTAGCTTTTTCGGATAACTATGCTAGAATTTCAACAGACAAATCTGTTCATGATATTTATTTAAGTAATATTTCCAATGATGAATCAAAAGGCTATACTGTTGGTTGGAACTGTTTTCAAGTAGAACTGGCTTATGATCCTGATTTTACAGATGGATATTTGCAAATTATTCCGATGTCTATGACAACATCTTCAATTAAATTTGATGGCACATTTAAAGCAAAGACTAGCGGAACGGTTATTTCTACAACTACATCTAACCCTTTTAATGGGGTAGTAAAGGGAGTTGCTAACATTGCAGGCACAAGAGCGAAGGAATGGGTGAGTGATGAGGTTAAGGATATGAAATTTGGTGATGATGTTAAGAATGCATTTTCTAGCGTTGCAGGAGATTTAGTAAAATCGGGTATTGGGACTGCTTTGGGTTCTTTAGTAGGTGCCTTCTCAAAAACAACCCAAACATCTCAGTCTGTCCTGCTAAAGACAGAAGGTGATGTAGAGATGGAAGGAGAAATGAAAACTTTGCAAACTGGTTTAATAAAGCCATTATCTATGTCTATTTCTGTAAAAGATGTGGGAAGATTAGGTGTTTGGTGTTTAACTAAAGAACCATGGGTCTTAATAAACCCTTATGTGAATTTTGGAAGACAAAGCTCAGGAAATTCTTTTTGGTTCGTATATAATATGTGGCCTCTCTTAGATTGGACTAATACATATAATGTGGTTTTGAATCCAGATTTAGAGACAGAATTAAAAGATAAGAATATATCAATAGAAACTCAGTGGGGAGGACCAACTCGTTATTATGCTTTTGGTACTAACTATACTGATAATGGGATGGTTAATTTCATAAATGAAGGGAAGAAACTATATAATGGAATTTATAGTTTAGGCGGTTCTCATTATGAGGTAACTTTACCCTTTTGGGATGCAGATGGAAATGTTATTGTTGATATGGATGTATCAGAAGCTCCCAATGAAACATATATTCCAAATGCTCCTGATGGTCAACGTGGTGCTCGACCTGAGTTTGATACATTTTCAAACTTGGTAAGTCTGTTTAAGGTTCAGTTTGGTACAAGAAACGGTAATGATGTTTCTTTATATCATAGATTTATCCCATATTTAAGATGGGATTATGAAAAATTTAATGATGGTGTCTATTTAGAGGAGTATCCTGCTGTGCCAATAAGACCTAAAAATAGTTTCTGTGATGATGAGTAGGGGTCTAAATTTTATCACAATCCAAGATGGGAATAAAAAGGAATCTCATTATTTAGCATATATATATAGATAAGAATAAAGGCAAATGCAGAGGGTAATTGGGTGAGTGGAACCGTTGGGAAAAGTTGAGCCGCACAACGACTTTGGTTAAGCGTGTAAAGTTCTTCAATCCAGAGGTTGCGGAGAATGTAGCAGACAAGCATTTGCTCCGTCCTATTCCACAAAGCTTTATCGATGCTCTCTAGAATGAGGATGGTACAAACCTTTCTGATGCAGATTAGGCTACTTGGCAGAATTCTGGCTATTAATTCGACTATGCTTGAGGTTTTAAATAGCGTAGATTAATTATGTTTTGGGCGGTATTTCTTTTAGAGGGAATATCACTCTTTTCGAAAAGGTGTCAAGGAAAAAGTTTCAAAAAATATAAGACAATAATCAAGGAACAAACTTATGGAATTTACAAGAATTATAAAGAAATACCGTGTAGTATTCGTGATGTTTCTTATTTTAGTAATAGGAAATCGCATAAATGCTCAAAATACGGACAACTTAAATAAGCAAGATATGGTCTCGTTGAGCGGGGAATGGTTGTTTAAGTTAGTTACTCCTAAAGAGGCAAGTAAGGTGGGAAAGTTTTATGATAACGGATACAGTTTGGCAGGTTTTGATAAAATCAAAGTTCCGAGCAACTGGTCTATATTAGGATATGAAGAGCCTGTGTATCGATATTTCGAGAACGACAAAGGTAACGAAGGACTTTATATCAAACATTTCTCTTTGCCAAAAGGCTGGGACGGTAAGCGTGTAGTTTTGCGCTTTGGTGGTGTATGGCAATCGTGTGAGGTCTGGCTCAATGGAAAATTTGTAGGTGAGCATCATAATGGTTTTACTACATTCGGCTTGAATATTACCAAGCAGTTGAATGCCAAGGGAGATAATCTTTTGGCTGTTCGTGTGAAGCAAACAGACTTTGGGTATAAGATGGATTTGTATGATGACTGGTCATTGCCAGGCATCTATCGCGATGTGATGTTGGAGTCTTATCCCAAGAATCGTTGGATAGAGACAGTTGTTGCTAGAACGGATTTCGATTATATGTTTGAGGATGCAGATTTAACCATCAAGGCTCTGGTGGCAGATGCTCATCCTCGTACGCTTCCAGGAAATTATAATGAAAAGGGAAAGCCTTATCATATCAAGTGTGGCTTATATTCTTTGGATGGGAATTTGGTGGCTGAGACTAGCAAGGAAATACCTTCTCATATCTCCACGAGTCGTGAAACTACCATCAAGATGCATGTAAACAATCCGAGGCATTGGACAGCAGAGACACCTAATCTTTATCTTCTGAAAGTTTCTCTCTTGGAAGAAAGTGGAATCACGCAAGTGTATGAGCAACGTATTGGCTTTCGCCAAATAGATACAGCTAATGGCATTTTCCGTATCAATGGACAAGCTGTGAAATTAAGAGGCGTGAACCGCCATGACGAGTACCCGACAGTTGGGCGTGCAACCAATAGAGAACATTGGCTGAAAGACATCATGTTGATGAAGAAAGCCAATGTCAATTATATAAGATGCAGTCATTATACTCCAGCACGCGGTTTTATAGAGTTGTGTGATTCTTTGGGCATGTATGTGGGCAACGAGGTTGCCTTGGGTGGCAGTTCTGAGACCATGTATAATTCTGCATTTTTAGGTCGGAGCCAAGAGAGAGCTTACGAGACTGTGATTCGTGACATCAACTCACCGTCTATCGTATATTGGTCGGTAAGTAATGAAAGTCCGTTTACGGAGTTACAGTTGGCAGCCATTAAGACCGTAAAGGTTACCGACCCAACTAGACCTGTGCTGATGCCATGGCGATTTGAGCAATGGATGCCAAAGGAAGTAGATATGCTTTCTATTCATTATTGGCATCCAAATGAGTATGATGCGTATGCAGGTAATAGCAATCGTCCGTTCATCTCTACAGAATATACTCATGCCTATGGCACCAAAGGAATGGGCGGATTGGAGGACAGATGGAAGGCGATGACGCAACATGCGGCAGGTACGGGTGCAGCTATCTGGATGTGGGCTGACCAAGGCTTGACTTTGAAGACCAAGACCCCAGGGTTTAAGGCTAATGAACTGAACAATGGGGATCCTTATTTGCGAGTTAGCACTGCTGGTTGGGATGGTATTACGGATAGTTATCGCAATCCTACAGACGATTATTGGGAAGCTCGTGCCGTTTATGCACAAGTATATCCCAATGTACAGCGAGTGAATTTCAAGGAGGGTGACAATCGTGTGAGAATTCCTATCAAGAATGATTTTGATTTTACGAATCTTGATAACATAAAGATTTCATGGGCATTGAAGGCTGATGAGCAAGAGATAGACCATGGGGAAACGGTTATAGTGGGTGCTCCTCATGCAGTGGCTGGTCTTGATGTTCCATTGGGTAAATTGAATGCATACCTTGATGGCATTGTGGAAAAGGATGAGACTGGTCAGCTTCCTGTTCTCTATTTAGTTATGTCTTTTAGAAAGCAGGATGGTGAGGAAATCATCACGCGTTCGGTGGAATTGCAGAGTGATAGGGTTATACAAGAGGTAAGCAAAATTAAGAACCCTGTGTCAGTTATAGATAAGTATCATTACAAAGTTGGTGACAAGACATTCTCCTTTGAGCAAGCTACTGGTCATTTGGCGTCACTCAAGGTAAACGACAAGCAAATGATAGAAGATGTGCGTCCTACCATTTGGCACAAGTGGGATAATTGTGAAACGACTTCTGTCAAGAAGGAAAATCGCAAGGTGGCTCGTGACTTGAATAATTATCAGGCAAAGAATATCTCTTGGGAAGTCATCAAACAGTCTCAGTCTCTTGTTGTCATCAAGGCTGTGACGGAATATGTAGTAAACGAAAACAACAAGTTTGCGGTGGAATATCGTTACATGTTGTCAGATGAAGGGAAGTTGATGGTACACTATGAGATGACCCCATCGGTGCAAACAACACTTCTGCCAGAGGTGGGCTTGCGTATTACGGGCAATCTGCAAATGACAGATTTGTCTTGGGTAGGTCTAGGACCATACGATGCATATCCTAATCGTCATTGTGCTGCTTATTTTGGATTATGGGGTGGCAGTGCGAGTGATAAGGCTACAGATGGTTATAAGCAAATGCGTCGCTTAGACTGGACTGCTAAAGATAAGAAAGGCATCACTATTACTGCCGACAATTATTATTTGTCACATTCTGTAGAGACTCCTAATGTTGTTTCCATCTTGAGCGATTTATATGCAAGACCAGAAAAAGGGCGTGCGGCTAATGATTGGTGGAAAGAAATGAATACTGGGAAGGATGCACCTTTCTGTGGCAATATTTGTATTGAATAATCGTTTGATAAGAAGAATAAATATAAAATGATGCAGATAAATAGAATGATGTTATTAAGTGTTGTGCTTGGCATGGGAAGTCAATTTTCCTATGCCAAGGACAATACTGACAGTTTGCCAACGGTAGCACAAGCTTGGCAACTCTTCCAAATCCCGCAAGATTCTTGTAGAACAAAGGTTTGGTGGTTTCATGGTGAAACGGAAACAACTTACGAAGGCATTACTGCAGACTTGGAAGCCTACAAGAAGGCTGGTGTGGGAGGTGTCGTATATTACGACCAAGTGCATAATCCGTCAGATAAGGCTTTGGATGCCATGTCGCCAGAATGGTGGAAAATGCTGAAGTTTGCAGCCCAAGAAGCCAAGCGTATAGGTTTGACCTTCGAGATTAACATATCAAATGGCTATGTGTTGGGTGGAAAATGGATTGATAAGTCGGAAGCAATGCAAAGACTTGTCAGCAAAAACTTGATTATCAGAAAGGGCGATAAGCGAGCTAGGTTTATTGATTTGCCTCGTGCCTCTAAAGATTCTGAAGCATACGATGTGGCGGTATTTGCTATTAGATTGGATGAGGGTAAGCTAGATGCCATCCGTTCGCTTACTTACAATGCCAGAGCTTTTGGCAAATCAAGAAACGGGGCGATGAATACACCAATGGCACTTGATGGGATGATGTTTAAGCAACGCCCCGATGTAGGTGTGCTGGAAGCTTCTGATGATAGCATCCATTGGAAGAAAGTTTGTGGCTTGCCTCCTGTCTATGGTTCGCCAACCTATACAGGGCAAACTGTTGCTTTTGCCCCTGTAAAGGCTCGTTATTTCAGAACTCGCATTACTGATCCTGACTTGTTGCATAGAGTTGACAGTAAAACGTTTATTCGAGATGTAGAACTCTCTCCGATAGCTCGGCTCACTAATTGGGAAGAAAGAGCGGCTTTGCGTTCTGAGTTTATCCAACCTATAGATTATGCACCTTTCCAAGGGAATTCGATTTCGGTGGAGGATATAGTGGACGTTACCGATAAGTTGCGTGGGAACCAATTGGAGTGGAAAGCACCAAAAGGTTGTTGGATGATTCTTAGGATTGCTGCGGAAATCACAGGTGGTAAGTCTAAGCATGGGCGAAAGAATCTTTTGGGACTGGAGGCAGACAAACTATCTCCTCGTGGTGTTATCAAACATTGGAATAGCTACACTAAACCTATTATTGACAGTTTGTCTGCCATAGGGGTGAAACCTATGGGCGTAGGTATGGATAGTCATGAGGCAGGCTCTCAAAACTGGACGCAAGACTTTGCCGAGGAATTTGCGAAAAGGCGTGGTTATAGTTTGAGAACATGGCTTCCTGCAATGGTGGGCTACGTCATAGAATCGGCAGAGAAAACAGATAGCGTATTATCGGACGTTCGTTTAACGATAGCGGATTTAATTTGCGACCGTTATTTTGCAACGATTCAGCGTTTGTGCCGAGAATCGGGTGTAACCTTGACAGCTCAGGCTATGGGCAATGGATTGAGTTGTGTGGCAGATAATTTTAGGGTAAAAGGTCAAGTGGATAAACCACAAACCGAGTTTTGGGCAAGGGACAAAGATGGAAGCTATGATATCAAGGAAGGTGCTTCTGCTGCTCATCGGTATGGAAAGAACATTGCTTCAGGAGAGGCTTTTACGGATATGAAATTTTCGGAAACCTTAGGAGATATGAAGCCATTGGCAGATTTTGCCTATTCGTGCCATATCAATGAGTTTGTGGTTTGTGCATCTGCTTATCAACCTTGGCTAAACCGTCTGCCTGGTAGTACAGGTGGTGGTCGTCACTATTGCTTAAACAGGAATAACACGCTTTGGGAAGGAAGTAAGGGCTTTTGGGATTATCAGGCTCGTTGCGCTACAATGATGCGCCAAGGCAAGCCAGTTGTGGATATGTTGATAAAATTACCAAGCACGCCACCTACCAAGTTGCTGGCTCGTCGATTGCCAGAGATTCCTGCAGGTTATTCTTGGGAGGTGACAACGGAGCCTGGTGACAAGACTACGACTCAATTGCCAAGTTTGCCCGATTTGGTGGATAACAGCGAGCACCTGCCTAAGAGTTTGATTTGGTTCAGCCATCGTCAGTTGAGTGATGGTGATATGTATTTTGTGGCTAACCATAGCCCAAAGACTTATCATGACAATGTGAAATTGCGTGCTCGTTGGAGTCATGCTTATTTCTGGAATCCGTTGGATGGTTCGCAAGAACGTTTGGTGATAGCTGATGCAAATGACAGACAGATGACCTTGCCTTTGCATTTGGCTCCTAATGAGTCAGGTTTTATCGTCTTGACAAATGAGGATAGGGGAAGTATGCCTATCAGAAAGTTTGAGGAAAAACCAATGGAGACAATCGCCATCGACCATGCAGATATGACTTTTGAGCGGGAGAACATCCTGTTGAAGAATCAGCCATTGATGGACTGGACCACGTATCAGAATCCTAGAATCAAGTATTATTCTGGTGATTGCCTTTATGCGATGTCTTTCAAGGTCTCTAAAAAGGAAAACAACCAGCAATGGCTTTTGCGTTTGCCACCAATAAATGGCAATGTCAAGGTTTATGTAAATGGACAAGAGACAGGACTTATTTGGTGCTCACCATGGGCATCCGATATTTCTAGATATGTAAAATCGGGTATCAATAAGTTGGAATTGAGAGTTTCGAATGTTTTGTCTAATCGTATGATTGGCGATGTAGGATTACCTGAAAAAGAGCGTGTGACCTTTGCTCAACCACAGATTTATCAATCTACGGATGCATTGAAACCATCGGGTATATTTGGTGGAGCAATAAGCATAGAGAAGTATAAATCGAATGGTAGAGATGAATAAAAATGGATGATTCTCCTAGCAAGTATGGCTATTTGCCATACTTGCTAGGAGACACTCCAAACTTATTTTTGAAACACTTGTAGAAATAGCTGGCATCAGAGAAGCCAACCTTTTCGCTGATTTCCGCCACAGAATATTCGCCTTCGAGCAACAGTTGGGATGCAATGCGCAGTCGCTCGTTCTGGATATACATGTTTGGCGATACGCCCAAGACAGCTTTCGTACGATTGTATACGGTGGTTCGTCCGAGGGTGAGCAGTTCTGCAAGACGATCTACATTGAAGTTGTTGTCGCTGATGTTTTGTGCAACAATCGCTTCAAGCTTGTCCTTGAACTTCTTGTCGAGGGGCGACATCAGTAAGGTAGGCTCTGCCTTCTTGAGTTTTTTTACAGGCTTAATCTGAACGTCCTTATTCTTTTCTGTTTCTATATCTATATCATCATTCTCCTTTACTGTTTCAAAATTTCTCTTTTCTTCTGTCTTTTGCTTTGCCTTCATGTCCATGGCAACGAATTGCAGGGCACGGGCGATGAGCAACTTGAAGTTGCAAGGCTTCACCATATAGTCATCGACAAACGACTTGTAAGCCTTCAATATATGGTTGGCATCATCGAATGCCGTCAGCATAATGACAGGGATGTTTTGTGTCTCTGGGTCAGACTTCAGGTTGCTGACAATCTCATAGCCGCTCATCTCTGGTAGCATCACATCGCTGATAAGGAGGGCAGGTTTTACCTTCTTGATGTTCTCGAATCCTGTCTTTCCGTTCATAAATCCAACGACATTGAAATAGACGGCAAGCTCAGACTTGATTTGCTCCATCATGTCTGGGTCGTCTTCGATGACCATCACCGTGATGTTGTTGATGGCTTGTGGGGGCATCTCTTTTACGAGCATATCCATTTCTTCCTTGTCCATATCCGTAGTATCCAAAGCTTTCTTCACGATGATGTTTTCGGGCTGGTAAATCTTCTCGTTGCAAGGCAGGGTAAGGGTGAAGAGACTTCCACCTAGGTCGGTAGAACGTTGGTAGGTAAGCTCGCCCTTATGGAGCGCAGCCATCTGGTGGGCGGTATAGAGACCAATACCCATTCCGCCCTTGGATACATAGCCGTGCATGAATGGCTTGAAGAGGTCTTTCTCTCGCTCAGGCTTGATGCCAGGTCCGTTGTCCTCTATGGTAAAGAGCAACTTGCCATCTTTAGTGTACAGCTTAACGCAGATGATTCCCTTGTCTGGGCTATACTTCACGGCATTGCTCAGCAGGTTGTAAACGATAGTCTCCACCTTCTCCTGGTCGAAGAGCATCTCATATTTGTTGAGCCATGGGGTAAAACTTATGTCGATGTCTTTCTGCTTGGCAATATTCCACAGGTCGTTATAGATGTTGCGTATGAAGGTTACGATGTCGCCTTTCTCCACTTGCAGTTTTATATTATCTGTGTTGATCTTGCGGAACTCCATCAGTTGGTTGATGAGTCGCTGCATACGTCGGATGCCACGGTTGAGGGTCTTCAATGTGGTTCGGTTCACATACCCTTCTCCTGCCGTTGTCAACTTTTCCACTGTATTCTGGATGATGGCAAGTGGTGTGCGGAACTCATGCGAGATATGGGTGAAGAAGTCGATGCGGAAATCGGTCATCTGTTTCTCCACCTTCATCTGCTGGTGCAGGTCGAAGTTCTTCTTCCACTCACGATACAGGAAGTAGGCGATGCCCCCTATTATAATAAGGTATAGCATCCAAGCCCACCAGGAGTTGTACCAAGGTTGGCGGATGGTGATTTCCAACAAGGTTTCCTCGCTCCATTTATTGTTGGTGTTGAGGGTGCGTAAGTGTAGGGTATAGCTGCCAGGCTGCAAGTCGCTGAAGTCGGCGTGGTTGATGCTGGTCATCGGCCTCCAGTCTTTGTCCAGACCCTCCAGATAGTATTGGTACATGGCACTGTTTATTTCTGGGTAGAAGAAGTTGGAGAAGGAGATGCTGAGCGAGTTCTTGTCGTGTGGCAGGGTAATTTCCTTGGTATAGTTGAGAGCCTTGTCCATGATACCTTCCATCTCCTTGTTGTACACGGAGATGCCATTGATGGTCATATCGGTGATGGTAACTTTCAGAGGAGTGTGCTTGTTGTATTTGGCTGGCTCAGGCTTGATGAGAAGAAAGCCATTCTCGGAACCGAACGCCAAGGTGCCATCAGGTAAGTAGGCTGCACAGTTCTCTGTATATGCGTTCTCAGAGAAACTGTTGCCTAGGACGAATGACTTCATCTTCATGGTCTTGCGGTTGATGCGAGAGAGTCCTTCTTCTGTAGTGACCCAAATATCGCCAGCTTTGTCTTCTGCCATGGTACGTACTGTGTTATTGGTAAGTCCGTTTGCAGTGTTGAAAAGCTCGAAGGTGAGCTTATTGGTTGCTTGGTGATAATGACAGTGCAATACGCCGCTGTTCGTGCCAAACCACAGTGTGCCATCCTTGGCTTCGAGACCGCAGATGAATTGGTTGTTAGGTAGGTTGCAGGTGGTACTGTTGAAGTGTACAAAATCTTTTGCCGTGATATGCTTCTTCTTGGTATCTATCATGACAACACCTTTGTTGGTGGAAGCCCAGAGCCTTCCTTCCTTATCCAATAGGAGGTCGTGTATTTGTCTCTCCTTGTTGTCTTCTGTTTGGAACAGCTCAAATTTGAGAGGCTTGTCACCTTGGTATTGGGTAAGCATCAATCCGTTTTCCCATGTGGCAATCCATGTTCGGCCGTATTGGTCGAAGGCGAAGTCGTATATTTTGTCGGTAGGGAGTTTGTTGATAGGCTCCTTGGTGTCATACTTCTTTCCATCTACTATCAGACCTGCTCCTTTTGTAGCAATCCAAGTATGTCCCTGTTTATCTTTCTTATAAGCGTAAACGGGGGCGTCTGTATGCAGCAATGGGGATATATTGCCCGAATTGATGTCATATAGATAAGTCTCGTTGGTCTTGGATGAGACAACGAGCTTGTTGGCGCCTATATAATTAATGTGCCTTACGAAATTGTTCCATTCGTTGGCTGGTTTGTCCACTAGTTTCACATATCTATTGTTCAGACCGTCTATTTCGGTGAGACAATATATGCCATAACTAGTGGTGAGCCACACGCAGTTGTAACGATCGATATAGATGTTGAGCAAGAAGTCAGTGCCGATAAGTGGGTTTTTGTCTTGGGCAGAGAAATGTTCCAGCTTGTCTTCCTTTGGGGTGTACACATAGAGGCCATTGCCGTAAGAGGCGATGAAGAGTCTGCCAAAGGCATCTTCAGCTACGGAGAAGTTGCGGCCTCTCGCAGTGATGAGGGCATGGTCATCCATCAGATGCAACTTCTTCATCCATCCGTTTTTGCCAAACAGGTAGAGATTGCCTCGCTTGTCATAGAAGCAATAATAGGAAGGTAGGAGGTTCTTGTCGTGGACACCTTTTATCTGAATCTCAGGCTTGAAGAATCTACCCGTTTTCAAGTCCATGGCGTATGTGTCTCCATTAGAGAATATATACCAAGCCCCCTTCCATATCATAGTGGCTCTCGACTTGCCGATGATTGGCATGGCTGCTGGGAGGTGAGAGCGGAGCAATACCTTGCCGTCGAGATTGAAGAGGGTAGCGTCGCCCTTATCGTTCATGACGGCAAAGTATTGGTCGTTGATGGTGCGGTATTTGATGTTTTGGTTTTTGGTAAGCACTTGTATCTTGCCATCGGGAAGTATTCGCTGAAGTCCTTTGTCAGAAGCCATCCAGATGATGTGGTTCTTGTCTTCGAACAAGGCTAGGTTTGCGCTTTGTAGCAAGCCATTCTCTACAGTATAGTCCTTGGAGGTAAACTTACCATCATTATATATAATGTGTCGGGCACCAAACTCCGAGGAGTAGAGCCACATGCCATCGTAAGTGGTACACTTGTCCAAAAATGGGCGGTTGATGTCGCCAATGCCAGTATAGTCAACAAATCTACCTTTGGATAGCTCATAGCAAAATATGGATTGTTGTGTGGTGTATCCCCAGATTAATCCGTTGTGCTTGTCATTGAGCAGGAGGGAGATGTTGGGTGCAGTTTCAGTTTTGTCTCCAATGCCTAGCTGGCTGAAGTTGACGAAAGAATATCCGTCGAATCGGCTGAATCCATTGGCGGTGGCTAGCCAGATGTATCCATCCTTGTCTTGGGTGACGGCATTGACAGTATTGCATATCATACCATCTTTTACCGAGTAGAGCTTGCTCTGCAAACTGATTCCGTTTGCCAGAGTATGTAAGCTGATGAGGCAAAAGTTTACTATTGCAAATATCTTGTTTAGTTTCATGTTTTTGTTTTATGGTTTTTGTGTGGACAAAGTTACAAAAAAATAAGCAAAAAGCCAAAGTTACGAAGTTAAAAATCCCTGCATCTGATGGAATTTATCCATAGATACAGGGATTTTTGTCTTATTTTTGAGTCTTGAAGTATTAGAGTTTATTCTTCAAGAAGTCAATCTCTACGATTCTCAACACGGGCTTGCCCTTGGTGATATCATCACTGATGAAACAAAGCGCAACATTGCTAAGGGCGAAGGCTATTTCTAGCGTGGATATAACTATTATCGTCTTTGTGCTCAATATGGTTCAGTTGTATTGATTACAGAACCAACAGAAGGTGTGGTTCGTTCCTTTGAGCGCAGTTCACAAGAAGCATGTTTGAATCAGGTTATTGATGATTTGCAGAAGGCTTATGAGCTTTTGCCAGAGAAAAGTAATGAGAGCTTGAGAGGAAAACTAGGATGGGATAAGTATGCAGCTGGTCATTTCCTTGCTAAGGCTTTGATGTTGCGTGTGTCTGAGCGTAATGATGATTGGAACTCTTCATACAAGGATGCTGATTTGGCACGCATCATAACTGTATGTAATGATGTAATTGCTAGTCATCATAAATTGGCTGCTGATTACAGAGACCTTTGGAATTGGACAGGTACAGATTGTGCAGCTGAAACTAATTCAGAGTTGTTGCTTGTGGCACAGTTCAATAAGGATGCTGCCGCCGATGGTCGATTTGGCAATCGTATCTATAGCCACTTCAATCCACAATTCTCTAATGGTGTATTTGGTAACTGGATTCGTCGTGGTCACTGAGTACAAGGCATACAGCAAGACCAATACTTATGTTCTTTCTACAGGTGTAACTGATTTCTCTCAGGCAACTAGTTTGCATATTAATTCTTACAAGAACCTTCCTGCAGAAGATGAGGCTATCTTGAATAAGCTGAATGGTGTCAAGGGCTATAGTTGCACTGATGATTATAACAGAATGTTGAATTTCATCATGAATGAGCGTACTCGTGAATTGGATGGTGAGTTCTTGCGTTGGGAAGATTTGGCACGTACAAAGTTGCTTGTTCCTCGTGCTTATGCTTTCAACAATGAAGTATCTACATCTGCTACTTTGGATGAACATCATAATTTACGTCCAATTCCACAAACATTCATTGATGGATTGGTTAATAGTGATGGCTCTGCGTTGACTCAAGAGCAAAAGGATGCTTTGCGGAATTCTGGTTATTAATAGTCTGTTTTGGGTGTTAAACGTAAGTTTATGTGCCTAAAACTAAAATTTAGCTTGATTTTAGAAGATTAATTAGGTATAAGGCAAGAGTCGTGAATGCAGGAATGCATCCACGGCTCTTTGTTTGTTCAACTATACAGAGGCAGTATTCAAGAACTTGGATACTGCCTCGTGAAAGTACAGATATGCCCTAAGTATTTGCCTTTTTCTTGTTAAAAAAGCTCGGTATCTCGGATATTTGTCGTATCTTTGCACAAAAATACAAGATTATGGCAACGAAGAGATATCCTTTGGGAATACAGACATTCTCCGAGATTGTGAAGGGGAATTACTTTTATGCTGACAAGACGGCTATTGTCTATCAGTTGGTTCACTATGCCAAGTTTCATTTTCTGAGTCGCCCTCGTCGATTTGGAAAGTCATTGCTCGTATCTACCCTTCAGGCTTACTTCGAGGGAAAGAAAGAACTTTTTAAGGGACTTGCCATCGAGAAGCTAGAGAAGGAGTGGACTGAATATCCTGTCATACACTTGGACTTGAGCTGTGGTAAGTACTATAATTTAGAAAATACCTATTCTATTCTTGACGGAATACTAGAGATAGAAGAAAAGAAATATGGAATAGAAGTTAATCCTGAAACTAGAAGGGCTTACGGTATCCGCTTAAAGAACATCTTGCTTGCTGCCACTGCTCAAACAGGAAAGCAAGCCGTTGTCCTTATCGACGAATATGATGCCCCTATGCATGATTCCGTAAGCGATGAAGACTTACAAAAGACTATCCGCAATATCATGCGGGATTTCTTCAGTCCATTGAAGCAGCAAGAGGGAAACTTACGCTTTGTCTTCATCACTGGTATTTCTAAGTTCAGCCAACTCAGCATCTTTAGCGAGTTGAACAACCTGAAGATTCTCACCTTGAAGGATGAGTATAGTAGTTGTTGTGGCATCACCAAGAGTGAGCTTACCCAGTACTTTAGAGAGGGAATAGAAGAAATGGCGGAGCACAATGGTCTTACTTATGAGGAAACCTTGGAGCAGCTCAAACAGCATTATGATGGCTATCATTTCAGTATCAATAGTGAGGACATATTCAATCCTTACAGCATCATCAATGCCTTGGACGACAAGGAGTTTAATAGCTATTGGTTTACATCGGGCACGCCTACGTTCTTGATAGAACTGATGCAGCAGAAAAACTTGGACATGATGGACTTGAATGACATTTGGGCTAGAGCAAAGCGTTTCGATGTTCCTACAGATAAAATTACAGACCCTGTTCCTGTTCTATTCCAAAGTGGTTATCTCACTATCAAGGGATACGATAGGCAACTTGGTATGTATCATCTCAGTTTTCCTAATCAAGAGGTAAGGCAAGGCTTTTCGGAGAGTTTATGCCAATACTACATCCCTTCTGATGTTGGTGAGCTTGATGCCATCGTGTATGCTTATAAAAAGAATGTGTTGATTGATGACAATATGGAGGCCTTCATGCCTCATCTGAAGGCATTCTATGATAAGTTCCCATACACCATCATCAACAATAACGAACGTCACTATCAAGCTGTGATGTTCACCATCTTCACAATGTTAGGTGAAGATGTAAGGGTGGAACATACGACATCGGATGGAAGAATTGACCTCTTGCTCAAGACAAGCCGAAGTATCTTCGTCTTTGAGTTGAAGTACAAGAAGTCTGCTGCTAATGCAATGGGGCAAATCAATGAAAAAGACTATGCCAAGGCTTTTGCTGATGATAGTCGTAAGGTAGTGAAAGTAGGCATTAACTTCTCGGAAGACCAGAGAAGTATTGAGGATTGGGTAGTAAGATAACGGATATGTATTGTATCTTTCTTATGCCTAGTTCTTTTATAGCATTAAAGGGTGCGCCATTCTGTTTGGGCGCACCCTTTTTGCATGAAATCCGTACATATTTCAAGAATTTTGCATGAATATCGTTCATATCTTCCTATAGCTTTATGTAATTTTGCACCGTCAAACGTAATAACTACAAACAAGTAAAATGATGAAAAATAACAACTTCTTTCTCCGAGCAGTATTGGCATTAGTATTGCCTTTATCGATGGGTAGCCTTTCTGCAAAAGATTTATTGCTGTGGGTAGTTCTCATTGTGAGCCTTTGCTGCGTAGTAATACGGGGGAATGGGATGTCTCAAAGCGTGGCAGATACAATTATATCACCAATAAGGCTGAGGTTCTGAAGTATTGGGCTGAGCGTCTGGACGAGGTGAA
>CAVCRI010000027.1:0-25553 GCA_963604545.1 Lachnospiraceae bacterium
CCTGGGGACTCTAAGTGTATCCCCGAAATAATCGGACTGCAAAATTACACATTTTTATTTGATTATGAGCAACTTTGCTATCCCTCACCCAATCTTTTATGTATTATTAACAAAAAATCCTGACCTGGGAATAGCCGTAGAGATGAACTACAACAAAGATGGGAGCGGTGCCTCCATCACCAGTCTGCTTTCCGCAATGAAGAAATACTTCGGTTACAGCAAGTACGGTCGTGTCCTAAACATCTCCGACTTAGGTGAGGATGTATGGAATTCCCGCCTTCGTGCCGAGATTGATGCCAATCGCCCGGTATTGTATTCTGCCTCCGATGAAGTGAGCGGCGGACATGCTTTCGTCATTGATGGCTACAAGGATGAGACCTTCAGTGTAAACTGGGGCTGGGGCGGATACTGCAATGGATATTATCGTATCGGAGCCTTGAACCCTAAGTTTGATGGCAACCCTATAGGCGACAAATACAATGTAGGGCAATCCGCAGTTTTCCAGTTGGAACCATCAGATGGCAAGGAGCAAATCTCACCACTGCGTTTTTTCGATGTGGATGGTCAAATCAATGAGGTGAACATGAATGTCACCAAGCTGGAGAAAAACAAGGATGTGACCATTCTCCTGCCTCCTCTCCTATGCCAAAGCGACTCCACGTTCTATGGAGACCTCTGCGTGATATATGTCCCTGCCGAAGGAAAGAAGTCGGTTCTTTACGAGAAATCATTCAAGAGTGGTGCCAAGCCTAACAGCTATTACACCAACAACGTTCTCCAGTTCAAGAGCAAAGTTGATGCCCAGCCTGGCGACTCCATCTTCTTCTATACACACGAGACCGACTCCAAGTACATGATAGAGATTCGTGGATTCGATTTCGCCAAGATGCGTCTGTCTGCCACAGGATTCACACCTAAGACCTTTGAACTCAAGGCGCAGATAGACGAGGGTGCAACCTTGGTGCCTGCTTCCGATGCTTACAACTCTCCTAAATATCAATATGAAGGGAAGCCAATCCTAGGCTCAAACTATTTCTTTGGAATAGAAAGAGCTGACGACATCAAAAAGTGCATCGTAGAGGTGGATGGCAAGACTCCACTCTCCATAGATGCCCCTGAGAGCAGCCGAGGCTAACAAGCAACATGCCATCTATGACTTAAATGGCCGTCGGGTAAGCAATACACCTTCCAAGGGCATCTACATCCAGAACGGCAAAAAAATGATGAAATAAGGTCATACCGATTAGATAATTAGCTTATCGCCGTAATGGTCTGGCAGACAGGGAAAGCTACATACCAACTGTCCCAAACGTTTCTGCCTAGGAAACTTTTCGTCTCTGCCTAGGAAACTATTGGTCTCTAACCAAGAAACTTTTCGTCTCCTTAGGGAGAAATATCACGAAGTCTTAAGACAGATTTTCCTATACAGGGTGCCACTGATTTCCTATAGGAAAGCCAAGTTTACACCAAAAAGGGTGTAAGTCGCTTGCAAAGGGTGAGGGATGGGTGATGGATAGAAGCATTTTTTGCGGTTATCCATCACCCGTCATTATCCTCATAACGACATAATACATTGCACATTACGAGAAATCCCTCGCATCCTGGTGATGGATGTGAGGGATTTTTTCGCAAAACTTTTTTATACGTGCGTATAAGAGCCCGTATAAATGCCCTTTATTATCGGACATTCATTATCGTACGAACATTCATTATCTGATGAACAGCAACTCACGATACTTTGGCAATGTCCAAAGCTCATCGGCAACGAGCAGTTCGAGCTTATCTATCTGATAACGGATTTCCTCCATCTTTGGAGCTACGGTATCATGATAAGCCACGGCCTTCTCTCGCTCACTCTCTATCTTGTTTGCCACCTTGCGGGCATTGACGAGAGCTTCCACACCACGCTCGATAGCCTCTGTGCGCTCGGCAATCTCCTTGATGATCTTAACATTGCGGGCAGTCAACTTCTTGCCCTCCTCGCCACCGAAGATATTGATCATGCCCTCCACGTTCTTCGCCAAACGGCTCTGGTAGTGGGTAGCCACTGGGATGATGTGGTTCATGCTCAGGTCACCCATCACACGAGCCTCTATCTGAATCTTCTTGGTATAGGTCTCCCACTTCACCTCGTTGCGAGCCTTCAGCTCGCTCTCGCTCATCACGTTGGTCTTGGCGAACATCTCGATGCTCTCCTTGTCGAGGTAACGGTCGAAGACTACTGGGCAAGAAGCCTCGCAGTCCAAGCCACGCTTCTTGGCCTCTTCCTTCCACTCGTCACTGTAGCCATTGCCATCGAAACGGATAGGCTTGCAAGTCTTGATGTCCTCGCGTACAATATCTATAATGGCAGAAGTCTGGTCCTCACCCTTCTCTATCAAGGCATCCACACGAGCCTTGAAGTCTTCGAGAGCCTCAGCCACGGCAGCATTCAATACGATAAGAGAAGATGCACAGTTGGCCTCTGAACCTACAGCACGAAACTCGAAACGATTACCAGTGAAGGCGAATGGAGAAGTACGGTTGCGGTCGGTGTTATCAATCATCAACTCTGGAATCTCTGGGATGTCTAGTTCCATACCCTTCTTGCCAGCGAGGGCGAAGAGCTCATCCTTATCCGATTTCTCGATATGGTCGAGCAGGTCAGTGAGCTGTTTTCCCAAGAATGAAGAGATGATGGCTGGAGGTGCTTCGTTGGCACCGAGTCGATGTGCATTGGTTGCACTCATGATGGAAGCCTTCAAGAGGCCATTGTGCTTATACACACCCATCAAGGTCTCCACGATGAAGACTACGAAACGAAGGTTGTCCTCCGGGGTCTTGCCTGCTGCATGGAGCAACACACCGGTATCGGTACAGAGACTCCAGTTGTTGTGCTTACCAGAGCCATTCACACCAGCGAATGGTTTCTCATGCAGCAAGACACGGAAGCCATGCTTATGTGCCACACGCTTCATCAAGCTCATCAGGAGCATATTGTGGTCTACGGCAAGGTTGCACTCCTCATAGATTGGGGCAAGCTCAAACTGGTTAGGAGCCACCTCGTTATGACGGGTCTTGCAAGGGATGCCGAGTTCGAGAGCCTGTATCTCCAAGTCCTTCATGAAGGCTTGCACACGCTCTGGGATAGTTCCAAAGTAATGGTCGTCCATCTGCTGGTTCTTTGCCGAGTCGTGTCCCATGAGGGTACGACCTGTCAGCATCAGGTCAGGACGAGCCGAGTAAAGGCTCTCATCCACGAGGAAGTACTCCTGCTCCCAACCGAGATTGGTCTGCACCTTCTTCACCTGAGGGTAGAAGTAGTGGCACACTTCGGTAGCCGCCTCACTCAAGGTATGGAGCGAGCGGAGCAAAGGAGCCTTGTAGTCCAAAGCCTCTCCTGTATAAGAAATAAAGATGGTAGGGATACAGAGGGTATCGTCGATGATGAACACAGGCGATGTTGGGTCCCATGCAGAATAGCCACGAGCCTCGAAGGTGTTACGGATACCACCGTTAGGGAACGAGCTGGCATCAGGTTCTTGCTGCACGAGCAACTTGCCTGAGAATTCCTCTATCATGCCGCCCTTGCCATCATGTTCCACGAAGGCATCGTGTTTTTCTGCCGTGCCCTCGGTCAATGGTTGGAACCAGTGTGTATAGTGGGTTACCCCATTTTCTCCAGCCCAAAGCTTCATACCGGCAGCCACGGCATCGGCGATGGAACGATCCAGACGAGTACCGTTATCTATCACATCGATGAGTTTCTCGTACACATCAGATGGTAGATACTTGTACATCTTCTGACGGTTGAATACATACTTGGCGAAGTACTCCGAAGGACGTACCTTTGGCACCTCAACCTCAACAGGCCTTTTCTTAAAGGCCTCGGCTACTACCTCAAATCTCAAATTAGCCATTCTTTTATCGTTTTATTATAAGTTTGCGGGTGCAAAGGTACGAAATAATTAGCAAAACGCTAGCAAATCGGCGATTTTTTTAACAAAAGAATGCCTAAAAAATGCCCCTATATAACCAATATGGGCAGTCCGTGACATCACATCACAGGCTGCCCTAAAAGTTTCGATTACAAAATAGGTATGATTGACAAATGTAACCGAAGAATGAAAAGGTAGTATGCAGAAAGATTGCTTTCCTAATTGCTCTTCTGTCTTTCCTTTGTGCTTTTTTTACTTTCCTTGACCTCCGCCTAAGGCCTGATATAGATTAATAAGACTTTGAACGAGAGAGAGATTATTAGCCGATTGAGATAATTGTGCGCTCAACAAGGATTGTCGGGCGGTCAATATTTCGAGGTATGTATTGTTGCCATGTTCCATCATCAAGGTGGTGTTGTGCAAGGCTTTCTCCAACGACGTAACCTCAGCAGAAATGGAGGCTTGCTTGTCCCTTGCCGTCTGATAGGCGGTCAGGGCATCGTTCACCTCCTTGCCAGCGTTGAGCAAGGTCTGGGTGAAAGCCAACTTTGCCTCTTCCTGCTGCGCCTTGGCTATCTTGAGTTGTGCCTCGTTCTGTCCACGAGTGAAGATAGGTGCTGTGAGGGAGCCAAGAGCAGAGGCGAGCATTCTGCCTGGGTTGACTATCATCGCTCCGCTATTATTGGTCCAGCCTACGCTTCCACTCAATGTCAAGGAAGGGTAGAATGCCGAGCGAGCTTGGTTCACGCCATAAAATGCCGACTCCACAGTGCGCTGTGCCTGACGCACATCAGGACGTGCAGAAAGCATATCCAAAGGAATGCCTATCGAGAACTTTTCGGGCAGGGCTATTCCTAATGCTTTGTTTCCATTAGATGTAACCGTGTTGGAGGATGCATTGTCTTGTGCAGATGCTGAGACATTAGCTGTTGTATATGTGAATGCAGAAACATTAGCCGTTGCATAATGTTGTGGCGTTTCGCCCAACAATATTGCCATGACATTCTCCGTCTGCGTAATCTGCGATTGCAAGTCGAGCACCGAAGTATGGACTTGGTGCAAGGTTGCCTCCATCTGGTTGATACCAGCCTCATCGTATCTGCCCACCTTCATCAAGGCACGTGCCGTCTTCAAGGTTTCCTTCCAAGCCTCTTCCGTTTGTTCGGAGAGGGAGAGTTGCTCTCGCAGGGTCTCAATTGCATAGTAAGTGTTGGCGATGTTGGCAATCAACTGTGTACGGACTGCTTGCTGATAGTCTTGGCTCTTGGCATAGAGAGCCTTTGCCTGTTCCTTGGCATTGCGCATCCTGCCAAAGATGTCTATCTCCCAACTCATCGTGAGCGGCACGGAATAAGTCTGTATTGCCTTAGTATTGTTGAAGCTGCTCACCGATGCCTGTGGAGCTAAGGCGAAAGCTGGCAAGAATGCCAGCTTTGCCGCCTTCAAAGTGGCACTCGCCTCCTCCACTCTCAGCATTGCCGACTGGTAATCGGTATTCTGAGCCAGCCCTCGCTCGATATAGCCTTGCAAGAGTTTGTCGGTGAAGAGGTCGTGCCAGTCCATGGCTCCCAGTTTTACAGAATCTTCCTTTGCAGGAGACTTCAGCGTATCCGAAGTTATATATTGTGTTAGCAAGCTATCACCATAGAGATTCTTCGGCACCTCTTGGTTGGGCTGATATTTGGTATAGATTCCGCAACTACTCAATGATGCGAGTAGTACGGCTGAAAATAATATTTTCTTCGTCATCATAATTTTCCATTTTACTAAAGTTTTATTCCTTTCTTGCCCTACTCTTTTCCTCGATGGTCTTCAAGAGTTCCTGTTGCACCTGATAGTCGGCATCCTCATGATAAGGCTTTCGAACCTTCTCCTGCAACCACTCGAAGACAACATAGAACACTGGTACCACAAACACCAAAGCCAGCGAACCAACGAGCAAGCCACCTACCACACCAGTGCCGAGCGAACTGTTACCATTGGCACCTGCACCTGTGGAGAACATCAGTGGCAACATACCGAACACCATACAGAGCACCGTCATGAGGATAGGACGAAGACGGTCTTGTGCCGCAGAGAATGCCGAGGAGATGATGCCCATTCCTGCACGTCTTCGCTCCACTGCATACTCGGTAATCAAGATGGCGGTCTTGGCGAGCAAGCCGATGAGCATGATGATACCAGTCTGCAGGTAGATGTTGTTCTCCAGTCCGAAGAGCTTGGCAAAGAGGAAGCTGCCCATCAGTCCGAAAGGCACACTCAGGATAACCGCCCACGGAATCAAGAAGCTCTCGTAGAGACAAGCCATGATGATATAGATGAGCACCACGCAGATACCATAGATGAAGAGCGTCTTGCCCCCACCGCTATTGCCCTCCTCACGAGCCATTCCGCCAAACTCATAGCCGTATCCTGTAGGCAAGGTCTGGGCTGAAACCTCGGCGATAGCCTTCTGGGCCTCACCTGAGGAATATCCCTCGGCAGTATTCACATTGACGGTGATGGAGCTGTAGAGGTTGAATCGGTTGGAAACCTCTGGTCCTACCTCATCCCTCAGAGTGACAAACTCGCTGAGCGGAGCCATCTCCTCTCCATTACGCACAAACATATTGTCGAGCGAATGCTTGTCGAGGCGGAACTGAGGCGAAGACTGAATCATCACACGATACACCTTGCCAAACTCATTGTAGTTGCTCACATACGAGCCACCGCAATAACTTCCCAGTGCATCGAGTATCGTAGAAGGCGAGATGCCTGCACGCTTACACTTGGCTGCATCTACATCCACTGCCACCTGTGGGAAACTCATATTATAAGAGGTATAAGCGAGAGCCACCTCTGGACGCTTGTTCAATGCACCGATGAACTTCATCACGTTCTGATAGAATACCTTCTTGTCGCCACCAGTCTTGTCCTGCATATTCAGCTCGATGGAGTTACCCATACCGTAACCAGGAATCATGGCTGGTTGGAAACAGAACACCTGCGCCTCCTTGATGTTGCCAAACTCGCCATTGAGTCGAGCCATCACTTGGTCGATGGAATGTTCCTTACCCTTGCGCTGCTCCCAGTTTTTCAGTCGGACGATGATGGTGCCGTATGAGGTACCCTGTCCCGAGAGCAAGCCATAACCTGCCACGGTACTGAAGTGCTCCACCTCCTCTTGTTTGCCCAATATCTTGGAAATCTTACTGATGGTCTTGTTGGTCTCCTCCAATGTATTACCGGGAGAAGTGCTCACATTAATCATCATCACACCTTGGTCTTCCTGTGGCACGAATCCAGTCTTGGTGGTTGTCAAGAGGAAAACGAGCAAGACGATGGAAGCAGCCAATCCTGCCCAAGCCATCCAACGATGATGGAAGAAGAACATCACGCCTCGCTTGTACTTGCCCATCACGGCATTGAACGCAATGTTGTAAGCTGCACGGATTCGGGCGTTGAAGCCTTTCTTATGTCCATTCACAGGATTGCCGTTGGCATCGGTCAAGAGTTTTCCGTTTGCATCTGTTGCCCCCTCGGTTGGTCGCATAAATATAGCACAGAGCGCAGGACAGAGCGTGAGGGCTGAAATCATGGACAATCCCACGGAGGTTGCCATGGTGATACCAAACTGGGTGTAGAAGATACCTGATGTTCCGCCCATGAACGACACTGGGATAAACACCGCCATGAAGACGAGCGTACAAGATACCACAGCCATGCTCACATCGTGCATGGCATCCCTTGTGGCAAGGTAAGGTGACTTATAGCCTGCATCGAACTTCGCTTGCACAGCCTCCACCACCACGATGGCATCATCCACCACCGTACCGATGGCAAGCACAAGGGCGAAGAGCGTCAAGATATTGATGCTGAATCCTGCCACCATCAAGCAAGCGAACGTACCGATGAGCGACACGATGATGGAGATGGATGGGATAAGCGTACTCTTGAAATCTTGCAAGAAGAAATAGACCACGAGGATAACGAGCAAGATGGCTATGACCAAGGTCTCAACCACCTCGTGGATAGAGGCAAAGAGGAAATCGTTGGAGCTATGCATCTGAATGAACTCACATCCCTTTGGCAGAGCCTTTGACATCTCATCGAGCTTGGCAGAGATATTCTTGTTTACCTCCGTGGCGTTGGCACCAGCCACCTGAAAGGTCATGAAGGTTACGCCTGGGTGCTTATCTACCTCGCCGTGGAAACTATACGAAAGTCTGCCCAGTTCCACCTCGGCAATGTCCTTCAGTCGAAGCACCGTGCCATCGTCATTACTTCGGATAACCATGTTCTTAAACTCGTCCACGCTCTTCAATCTACCATGATACTTCAAGGTGTATTGAAAGGTGTTCGGGGAGTTCTCGCCGAGCGAACCCGTAGGGGCCTCAATGTTCTGCTCGCCCAATACTTGGGTTACATCGGATGGTTGCAGATGATACTGCGCCATGAGGTCGGGCTTGAGCCAGATTCGCATACTGTAAGTGTCGCCCAGCTCCAGCACCTCGCCCACACCATTGATACGCTTAATCTCAGGCACCACATTGATGTCGAGATAGTTGGCGAGGAAGGTCTCGTCATACTTGTTGTCCTTGCTCACCAAGGCACCAATCTGCAAGAAACTGGTCTGTTGCTTTTGTGTGGTAACACCTATTTTCGTTACTTCGGAAGGCAACAAGCCTTGAGCCTTCGATACACGGTTTTGCACGTTTACCGTCGCCATATCAGGGTCTGTACCTTGCTTGAAATACACATTGATTTGCGCCGTACCCGAATTGGTGGCGGTAGAGGTGATATAGAGCATATTCTCCACACCGTTGATGCTCTCCTCCAGTGGCATGATGACACTCTTCATCACCGCATCGGCATCAGCACCCGTATAGGTAGCTTCCACACGAACGGTAGGAGGCGCAATGTCAGGGTATTGCTCCACAGGAAGATTGAATAGTGAAATCAATCCCACCATCACGATGAGCGCAGCGACGCATATAGCCATCACTGGGCGCTTGATAAAGATATTTCCTTTCATCGTATTCTTTTTATACTTTCCTTTAATAAGGTCTTTTTACCTTTTTACCCTTTTACCTTTTTACCTTTAACAACTTCTCCCTCGTGAACCATTCCTGCACCATCCGACACGATAACATCACCTGTATGCAATCCGCTCGTCACGACAAAGTTTCTGCCATCATCGATGCTCTCCACACTAACGAGTTGGGAGACAGCCTTGCCGTTCACCACTTTATAGACTATACGCTTGTCTTGTTGCTGAACGGTTGCCGCCTGAGGAATGACGATGCAATCCTTGCGCTGCACTGGGATGAGGACATTGCCAGAGCCTCCGCTGTTCAAGAGGCGTTCTGGGTTTGGGAAAATGGCACGAAGGCTCACGGCACCCGTCTGTGTGTCGATGACACCGCTGATGCTTTCCACCTTGCCCTTGTGTTGGTAGATGGACTGGTCGCCCAACTGCAAGCTGATAGCTGGCATGTTGTGGATGGCGGCATCTTTGGAACCATATTGGCGTATGAATGTAAGTAGTTGTTTTTCGGTCATCGAGAAGTAAACATACATCTCCGAGTTGTCGGATACGGAAGTAAGCGGTTGCGGCATAGATGGTCCAACCAATGCTCCCACACGATAAGGAAGAGTACCCACCACGCCGTTGGCAGGGCTGCGCACCTCGGTATAAGAGAGGTTGTTGCGAGCATCCACCACTTGTGCCTTTGCCTGAGCCACTTGCGCTTGGGCAGTATGGTAAGCATTCTCGGAAGTCTTGTAGGTATAAGCCGAGATGACTTTCTGAGCCAAGAGTTCCTTATTATTAGAATAGGTGAGCTGGGCGTTGGCAAGCTGAGCCTGCGCCTGTCGCTCGTTGGCGAGAGCCGTAGATAGAGCGGCGCGATAAGGCACTTGGTCTATCACAAAAAGCAATTGCCCACGGCTCACCTTGTCGCCTTCCTTCACGCAGAGTCGCTGCATCTTACCCGAAACCTGCGGATAGATGTCGATGTCCTGGCGGCCCTTGATGGAAGCCGAATAAGAAGTGTTGAGCGAGAGGTCTTGCTTGCCGACGGTCATCGTCTTGAAGTCGGTACTCACCACTTCTTGGTTCTCTTTCTTCTGTTGGCAAGAAGTAACCAACAGGGAACAGCACAATGCTATCCCCACAAAATACTGAATCTTTCTGTTCTTTGTCATCATATTCTTCACTATTTTTTAATCGGGTGCAAAGGTACGGAGATTCGACGGGTCGGGGCATTTCAATCAGTACACACAATTGTTCAAAAACGGAAACAAAGAAAAAATAGCGTTAATTTCCTGTTTTTCTTCTTGGATATTCGAAGGATTGTGGTAATTTTGCAGCGAGTTTTTTCCTTCATAGGAATAAATAAGGTATGTATCACATAGTATGTAAAGAAGTTAAGCGTTATGACAGAAGAGAAAGATAGCATCGAGGTATTCATCGGCCAAACCGAACCATTCCGCAAAAATGAGTTTGGTAAGAGCCGTGGAGCGGCAATGATATTTGTAAAAGAGGGAACTGCCAGGATAGAAATCGACTTCAAGCCTTTTGAGCTTGAGGCCAACCAACTCTTGTTGCTTGCCCCCAGTTGCAATGTGCTTTGCAAGGAACAAAGCGAGGATTTCAAGGTATCTGGATTTCGATTTTCCATGAGTATCGCCGAGGACATCACAAGGCATTTCGAGCCAGGGTTCTTTGCCTTCCTCACGGAATATCCTGTGGTCACCATTGACTCACATGACACCATCTACCTACAGCACATGATAGCAGGGGTAAACCATATTTTGGAGCACAGCAAGGGTGAGCATCGACTACAGATAGCCAAGAACATGATAGAATGTTTCTACTTGGAGCACTACGACCGCAACAAGGAGCGGATAGCCCAGCGCAAAGTGGATAGCATCAGCCATCAGGAAGATCTCTTCATGCAGTTTCTCACGCTGATGCACCAACATGCCGCCAAGGAGAGGGACGCTTCCTTCTATGCCGACCGCCTTTGCATCAGCACTCGTTATCTCTCTGCCATCGTGCGCAACCAGTCTGGCAAGACGGTGAAGGACTTCCTCGACGAGCGTTGCATCCAGGAGATAAAGATTCTCTTGCGCACCACCTCAGAGAACCTTCAAAGCATCGCCATCCACCTCCATTTCCCCGACCAGTCGTTCTTTTCCCGATACTTCAAGAAGCATACGGGCATGACGCCCAAGGAGTTTAGGGCAGGAAAAGAGTCAAGGTCGTAGAGAAAGTAAGAGCTAAGTTAGTTGAGAATGTGAACGGTTTGCAGTGACATGAATACCATCCCGACGAGTGTCGGGAAAAACAAGGCACGAAACAAGAGACCTATCTTGCCTGTACCGAAATCAATCCGACCTGTACGGTTGAATCATTTTCGTTTTATAGAGGAAAGATACAAAAAAAATCGCAAACAGCCAAATAAAAGCAAAGGTATTTATTGGTTATTTTATTGATAATCAGCATGTTATATTTTATACTTATCAAATTCTGGAAGGCTCGTACCCCTTGTACGAGATTTTAGAAGACGCCATCTAAAAATCTCTATTCAAAGAGGTGCTGAGTAGTTACCTTACTATTTACGTGTGCAAATTTAATAAAAAAAAGTCGAGAAACAACAATCCCTTGCGACATTTCTGCCGCAAGGGACTGTATTATTTTTAGAATCTTGTTTCTTAGAAGCGATATACCACGAAACTATTAGGCTTCATCTTCACATTCAAGACATTACCATTAGCCTGAGCGTCGGATGTAACAGGAACTACCACGTTCTTGTTGTCTATCTTGTTCTCTGCCTGGATGTCATCGGCGTGGAGCACCGTCACCTTACCAGCCTTCAGGCTCTTCAGACCGTTGAAGGTTACGTTGATGTCCTTCTCCTCCTTCGAGGTGTTGGCTATCTTCACGATATAGCTCTTGGTGTTCTTGTCATAGCAAGCGGTGGCATAGAGACCGTTCTCGCCAGCCACTTCCTTGCCATTCTCGGTGAGCTTCAGCACGTTGGTACCCTTGTTCAAGCCATAGAGCTGCTGAACATAGTAGTTGGCTGAGCGAACTGAGCTGAGGTTGTCGAACCAGATGAGGTCTGGACGCCACTGCCATCCCTCCACATGGGCGAAGAGAGGAGCATAGGTTGCCTGGTAAACCACATCGGCATTGCGCTCCAAGCCTGTCATGAAGGCTGCCTCAGAGAGAGCTGCCTCCCAAGAGTTAGGGTCGTGCTTGGCATGGGCGGCATACTCACCGGCGAACACCTTAGGTCCCTTGCGGTCGTAGTTGTCGTAACGCTTGGCGTTATCACGGAACCACTCTGGGCTCTTATAGTAGTGCTCATCCACCAGGTCAACCTTCAGCTTGCGCATCTCCTGCCAACCATAATCGAAGTCCTTGCCATCGGCAGATGGACCAGACGAACCACAAATCTTCATCTTAGGATACTTGGCACGAATCTGCTCGATGAACTTCTGAAGACGCTCTGGATACATAGGTCCCCACTGCTCGTTGCCGATACCAATCTGCTTGAGGTTGAATGGAGCTGGATGCCCCATGTCGGCACGCAACTTACCCCACTTAGAGGAAACAGGACCGTTGGCAAACTCGATGAGGTCGAGGGCATCGTCGATGTAGCTCTGCAGGTCGTCCACTGCCACATGAGCATTCTTGTCTTTGTCATCATTCTGATACTGGCAAGCCAAGCCTACGGAAAGGATAGGCAATGGTTCTGCGCCAATCTTCTCAGAGAGGAGGAAGTACTCATAGAAGCCCAAGCCCAAAGACTGATAGTAGTTAGGGAAGAGACGATGAGGGAAGGTGTCGCGCCAACGGTTCTCGTTGAGAGGTCGATTCTCTGGAGCGCCCACGCTGTTCTTCCACTCATAGCGAGTGTCGAGGTCTGTACCCTCTACGATACATCCACCAGGGAAGCGGAAGATGCCAGGATGCAAGTCTGCCAAATCCTGCACGAGGTCGGCACGCAGTCCATGCCAGTTATCCTCTGGGAAGAGAGACACATGGTCGAGGTCCACGCTCTCGGAACCCTTCTCCAGATATACTCGCAACAAGCCCTTGGCATCAGTCTCTGGGGATGTCAAGGTAGCGGTAAGCTTCTGCCACTTATTATTGGTAATATCGATGGTCTGCTTGGCAATGACATCATTCTTGGAGTTGACAAGCTCCACACGAATCTTGCCAGCCTTGCCATCAATCAAGTGCAAACGACCATATACCGTGAAGTCGTACTTCATGTCCTTCTTCAAGCCCATGCCGAAGAAGCCACGGTTCTCCAAACCGGTCTGCTTCTCACGAGCGCCCGCACTTTCCAAAGTCACATAGTGAGGGTTGCGATCAAAGGCAGGTTTCACATCGCTGACGGTCACATTGCCAAAGGTGTTCCATCCCATCAAGCGCTGTGGGAACTCAAAGGAGCGATTCTCCACCATCTCGGCATAGAGACCTCCATCGGCACCGAAGTTGATATCCTCGAAGAAGATACCATACATGGTAGGCTGGATTTCAACACCTGGCTTATTAGCCTGAACGGCAAACTGATGCTGTGCGAACGCTCCGAGCGAAGCCATCGCCATCAACATGGTTGCAAAGAATTTTGTCTTTCTCATATTTACGTTATTATTGTTTTATAGGTTTATGATTCGTAAATGATATACTCATCCATACCATATAATAGATGTATCACAGGTGCAAAGATACAAAAAATCCACCCCAAACGAGGTGGATTTTCCGTCAAATGTATTGGACTTTCATTCAAAAGCCCTTATTTATCCTATTTTCCCAATGGAATCAAGACAAAATTGAAAGTCTTGTTGCCATAGTGTACGCGATATTTCTCCAAAGGCAGTGCGCCCCAAGAGTTCTCGCCACCAACACCCATGTGCTCGCTGTCGAGGAAGAGGTTGGTATACTTAGACTTCTTCAGGTCGAAGCTATGACGCTGTTCCTTCTCGTCGCCATCGTCCAACTCGTCGGTATCGAAGTGGATGGCACTTGCATAGAATGGCTTGCAGCTCTTCACCTGGAGGCCCAAGCCAGTGGCATCGGTCTGCTTCCACCAACGGATGTCGCTCTTGGTGCCACTCTCCTGTGGACGGATATATGGGAAGTACTGGTTGTCGGCATCTTCATTGTAGACACCGATGCGCATGCACTCGTTGCGGTCATTGTAGTTCTCGATAGGACCACGGCCATAGAATGAGCTCTTCTCATAGCTATATGGCATCTGCATCACCATACCGAAGCGGAACAGGTCGCTCACCTTTGCACCCTCGGTTGCCTTGAAGTTCTCTGTAACCTTCACGGCACCAGTGTTGGCATATACGAGATAAGACACCTGCAACTCACCCTGTACCTCTGGCATATCGAAGACGGTATTTACGGTTACCGTGTTAGCCTTCTTGTCCTTCTTCACCTCAATGTTCTTGAGGTTCATCTGAGGGTTCTTCCAAGCCTTGAACTTCTTCTGCAACTGGGCACCCATATCGTTGTCGGTAGGAGCACGCCAGAAGTTTGGTTTCAGGGTACCACCCTCACCAAGCAGAGACTTGCCATTGTAAGCATACTCAGAGATGAGACCGGTTGTGCGATTTACCTTGAAGGTCAAGCTAGGGGTAGTGACTGCCACCTCGTTGTTCTTGTCGGCGAGCTTCATCTTCTTCTTGCCGTTGCCCTTAGCCAACTGGGTCTCGCAGTTGCTGTCACAGCCTTGCTTAGCAACCACTGGCAACTGGGCGTATGCCACCGTCTGGCCAGCCTTCATCAGAGGCTCGGCATTCTTGAGACGGAAGTCTACGTTGAGGAATACCTCCTTGCCTGTGACCTTGCTCATGTCGTAAGGGATGGTATAGGTCTTGGTCTGCTGAGCTGGCACGTCGAGATTGTCGATAGTACCGGTCTGGGTCTCAACGCCGTCCTCTACCAAGCTCCATACGAGCGCATAGTTGCTCAGGTCGCGGAAGAAGTTCTCGTTGTATACATTCACCTGTCCACTCTGGGCATCCTTCATGGTAGCCCAGATGTCCTGATACTGGTAAGCCACCTCGTAAGCATGAGGGTTGAGCTGACGATCAGGGCCAATGATACCATTGCAGTTGAAGTTGTTGTCGCTAGGGTCATAGGTGTTGTAGTCGCCACCGTATGTGTACTCTATCTGGCGCAACTCCTCGTTGCTCATGTTCTCAGCATGGATGCTCATTGGCTTCACAATCTTGCGATGCAAGCCCTGGTCTACGAAGTCCCAGTCGAAGCCACCCTGATAGATAGGGTACTTGCGAATCAATGCCCAGTAGTCCTTCAGGTTACCACCCGAGTTACCCATGGTATGGTTGTACTCACACTGGATGAGAGGCTTGGTGTTGTTAGGGTCCTGGCAATACTTCTCGCAATTCTCCACTGTATAATACATTGGGCAATAGATGTCGGTACCCTCTGTATTGTTGTGCCACAAGGCGCGCTCATACTGTACAGGGCGAGTCTTGTCCTGGCTCTTGATCCAGTTGTAGGCATCCAGGAAGTTCTTGCTCATGTGTGTCTCGTTGCCCAAGCTCCATGTCACGATGGATGGATGGTTGTAGAACATAGACACGTTGTGCTGGTTGCGCTCCATAATCTGCTTGGCGAAAGCTGGCTGAGCCACTGGGGCATCATCCTTGTAGCCAAAGCCATGGCTCTCCTGGTTGGCCTCAGCCACGACATAGAGTCCGTACTTGTCGCAGAGGTCATACCAGCGTGGGTCGTCAGGATAGTGGCAGGTGCGTACGGCGTTGATGTTGAGTCGCTTCATGAGCTGAATATCCTGTATCATGCGCTCCTCGCTCACGTCATAACCTGCATCTGGGTCTATCTCATGACGGTCGGCACCCTTCAAGAGCACAGGCTGGCCATTGACCAAGAACTGCTTGTTCTTGATTTCCACAGTGCGGAAACCTACCTTCACCTGCACAATCTCGTATGGTGAGTACATGCCACCATTCTGGATAGGAGAAACCACGAGGGTATAGAGGTTAGGAGTCTCAGCCGACCACTTGCGCACATTCTTGACACGCAACTGATACTTAGCCACACCATTTCTCACCTGGTCGGTACCCGTCACGATAACCTCCTTGCCATCTGGGTCGTAGAGTCCCAGATAGACGGCAGTGTTGCCCTGTACCTTGGCGGTGATGTTGAGGGCACCATCCTTATAGTTATTCTTGAGCTGTGTCTCCACTCGCACATCCATCAAGCGATGATCCTTGTTGCGGGCATAGAGATAGTTCTCACGAGCCGGTCCGCTCAAGCGCCAGAAGTCCTGGTCCTCACACCAAGAGCCATCGCACCAACGGAAACTCTGGAAGGCGATGAGGTTCTTGCCTTTCTTCAAGTAAGGTGTGATGTCGAACTCGGCAGCCACCTTGCTGTCCTCTGCATAACCAGCAAACAGTCCGTTGACATAGAGATAGATGTTAGAGGTAACGCTACCGAAGTGAGCGATGACACGCTTTCCATCCCAGTTGGAAGGGATGTTGATGACGCGGCGATAAGAGCCCACATGATTATCCTTGACAGGCACTGCAGGTGGCTGCTGGTCGAAATGACCACGCCAAGCGAAGCCCGTATTCACATACACAGGCTGGCCGAAGCCGTTCATCTCCCAGTTGCCAGGCATGGCAATGGTACCCCAGCTGGAGTCGTCGAGGTCGGTCTTGTAGAAGTCGGTAGGACGCTCATCGGCGTTAGCCACCCACTTGAACTTCCATGTGCCGTCGAGCGACATGTAGTTCATGCTCTGCTTCTTGTCAAGATACTCAGCACCAGTCCCAGGGAAGTCACTAGGATCGTAAGCGAAATGCATGGTATGCAAAGGCAAACGATTGATTTCATTCACTTGGAGGTCGTGCCACTCTGTGAAAGTAGGCTGCTTGATGGCTACCGTCTTATTAGACGGCTTAATGGCAGCCTTCGGTTTCTTTGCACCAAAGGCCACCATTGCCAATCCTGCCATACTCAATGTTACGAACAGTCTTTTTTTCATTCTTAGTTATTTTGTATTTAAATATGTGTCATATTCACATGCTGCCAAGAGCATGGCTCCCACACCGAAGTTTGCCTGAGAGTTGGCATCCACGGTCTGACCTGGGATGGCTCTCTCGCCGATAGGCTGCACATAGCCCACCTTGCCATCAGGCTGAACGGCGGTCTCTGTGAGGTAGGTCCAAGCTCGGTCGATAACCTTCTTGTAGTCTTTCTTAGCCAAGAAGCCATTGTTCACTCCCCAAAGCATACCGTATGTGAAGAAGGCGGTACCGCTGGTCTCTGGACCAGGAGCATGGGCAGGGTCGAGCATTGAGCGAGTCCAGTAGCCCTCTGGTTGCTGTATCTCAGCCACAGCCTTCGCTAACTTCTGAAACTTATCCACGAAGAACTGGTAGTGCTGATAATCCTTAGGCATGTCCTGCAAGACCTTTGCCAAGCCAGCCAAGACCCATCCGTCTCCACGAGCCCAGAAGTCTTTCTTGCCATTGGCGCTCTTGTGCTTTGGATAAACGTACTTGCCATCACGGAAATAGAGATTGGTTTCCTTGTCGAGCATAATCTCATCGGTGGTCTGCAAGTTGGCATAGAGCTTATCGAGATACTTTATATCGCCAGTCAACTTATACATCTTGGTCATCACAGGCATCACCATGTAGAGGGCATCGCTCCACCACCAGTAGTCAGTTGGCTCAGAGTAAGCCTCGTAGTGCATCACTTCCTTGGCACGCTTCACCATAAACTCGGAAGCCTCGGCATTGCCCTTCTCCTTTTCTATATTATAGAGGTCGATGTAGGTCTGGAAGCAAATCTGCCAGTCACCGAAGAGCACATGGTTCTTGCCCTCGCCGTATGGCTTGTACTTCCACTTGGCAGGGTTGGCCTCTGTGGCACCCGTCCAGTCGTTATGTTCTGCCCAACGGATGGTGTAGTCGAGCATCTTCTGGTCTTTGAGCATCTTATAGACCTCCATGTTGCCAGTATGGTAAGCGGCGTTGTCCCAGAAGGCACGTACCTCAGCCTTATTGTTAGCCTGCCAGTAATTGTTGACCTTCGTTATCAACTCCACCACTTGCTCGTGGTTCCATTTGTTCTTGGCACTTATCTTATTCTTAGCACTCATAGGCAAAGCCATCAACACTGCCATAAGTGCCATTACTATCTTACCCATTATTACTTTCTTTCTTATTAGGTTATACTTGTTATTAAACGCCTGCAAAACCTCTTTCAGCCTAAAGCCAAGCACTAAGCCTAACCTTTATTTGGGTAAACACTAGTTTTATTCCATTAAATCTAACTTATATTTAGCTAAATAAAGGTTGTATTTTATCGTATGCAGCCTATTCTTAGAGGTTATGCACTAGGCTCCTTCGCATTTTATCTATGGCTGCATTACCATTTGTCCTTGGTAACGATCTCGTCTTTCCACTGGTGATCCTTAGGGAAAGGCTGGTTGTTCCAAGCCTTAACCTGGGTCCAAGGCTGTGCAGCGTCCGTCCAGAAAGGATGGTTGGCTGGCAAGCCGAGAGGCATGAAGGCGAGGGTTGTCATATAGAGCGAGCCATTGTTGGTGTACCAGTCGGCAACATTCTTCTGGCTGGTTCCGCAGAAGCCAATAGAGAGATAGCCCTTCTCATTGAAGTTGTTCTCCTGATCGAACATGCGATGGAGCACCTTTGTCAACGCTGCACGCACCTGACCATTGCTGAGGTCAGCTGGCAATTTCTGATACCAAGCCATCAAGGCAAGAGGCTGCATGGTAGCCATCCGATAAGGGATACTTCTGCCGAACACAGGGAAAGTTCCCTCAGGAGAGATGAATCTTTCGAGCACGATGGCGTACTTCTGACAACGCTTCAACTCGCGGTCATAGTACTTCTGATAATCCAGGCGAGTGTTAATCTTGGCATCCACCATAGCCTGGAGCGTCTCCAAGTACATAGGATGGAACACATAACTGCTGTAGTAATCGAAGGCAAACACAGGGCCATCAGAGTACCAGCCATCCCCTACGTACCATTCCTCCATCTTGCGGCAAGCCGAGTTGACACGATACTGGTCGCAATCGCCACCAGCCTTGCCCATAAAACTCTCAATGGTGGAAGAGAAGAGCAACCAGTTGGTATAAGGAGGGTCGATGCTGCGGAGCTTGGTAAACTCCTTCAGGTAACGCTGCTTGGTTACCTCGTCAAGCGGCTTCCACAAGGTATCGTATGCACGGAGAAAACTCTCGGCGATATAAGCGGCATCCACCAAGTTCTGTCCTGCGGAACCCCAGCAGAGATAATCAGGGTTCTCTGGGTCTACGGCATTCTTGTAAGCGGCAAGTGCCCACTCACGTAGTTGCTTGCGCTGCTTGCCCTCCACCGTATCGTCATCTGGCAAGGTGAGCCAAGGAGCGATACCAGCCATGAGTCTGCCGAAGGTTTCCATGTAGACCACATTCTTATTGCGGTTGTCGAAGCTAGGACTGAACTCTGTGAGCATGTTTTTCTGCAACTCTCCCTTCGCCATGTTCTCCAGCACAGGTTGAGCCATCTTGTAAGCCAGAGAGCACCAATATTGGCGGTCGCCCTGCTGCACAGTTTTCTTCTTGGCTGCATTGATTCCCATGAATGGCACCAAAGCCAAGACAACTGCCATGATGATATTCTTAAATATATAATTCATAGATAGTTGTTCGTTTGTATTATGTTTGTTATTACGTTTAAAAGCAACGATACACTTACTGCGTCGTCGTATATCAGCTGCAAATATAATCAAAAAAAGTTAGAAACAAGCAGAGCGACCGTTATTTTTATTGTTTTTTCAACACTGGAGCACCATTTTCCCATGAAATTGGTATCCAGAGATGTCTACTGTCACTTAAATGCTTCGGATTCCAGATGTCTGCCATGAATACATACTCAGCTCCATGGAACATCTTTTTCTGCGCAGCGGTCTCCACCTTATATATATAGGTACCCTGTCCACCGAAGGTCTTGTCGGCACCCTCGCCACGGCAAGGGTTAGGCAACTGCTCCCAAGGGCCGAAGATATTCTTAGCCTTGAACATACGGGCTGCGTTAGGAGCCCATCCTGTACATCCACTGGTAATCATCCAGTAGGTTCCATCCTTCTTGAAGATAGTAGGAGCCTCGTTCTGTCCACCGGAAGCCACTCTCACGTAAGAGCCATTGTGCTGCATGTAGTCATCCGTCAATTGTGCGATTTGGAGCGTCAAGTTATCCTCTGATGAATAAATGTGGTATGCTTTCCCGTCATCATCCACATAGATGGTCATATCGCGAGCCATCTGTCCTCCCTCGAAGTCACGCATCAAGAACATGCCTCGTTCTATCTGGGTACGCCAAGCAGGAGTCCACCACTCCTTCATCTCTGGGAAGAGGAGCTGATGCTTCAGGTCGGTGGTGTCAGGCTTAGAGAATCCGATAGGATAAACGCCAGGCAAGGCACGGCTAGATCGAATGAACTTGAAAGGTCCGAACGGGGTATCGCTGGTTGCCACGCCATAGCGAGCCGCAGCATATCCCTTACCCTTCAGCTCCAGATGGAACCACATCACAAACTTCTTGGTCTTCTGATTATAGAGCACCTTAGGGCGCTCGATGATGCAACCGCCCTCGATGTCGCTGCCAGCCTCCTTAGATACAGGGAGCACGAGCCCGTGGTTGGTCCACGACTTAAGGTCCTTGGAGGTAAAGCAGCTTACGCCGAGTGAACTGTAAGGCTTGCCATCCTCCGAGCGGCTCTCGCCATACCAATAATAGGTGCCCTTGTAATTAAAGATATTACCGCCATGCGCATTGATATGCTTGCCGGTGTTGTCTTTCCATACGCCACCATCCATCGGGGCTTGCGCCATCGCTGGCATTGTGCCCATGGAGAGCAACACGAATAATAGTTTGAAGATTTGCTTCATATTGTTGATATTTTAAGTTAGCGATCTCGTTGTTTACGATTGCAAAGATAAGGCTTATCCTCTAGACCGAGGTCTAATTATCGTCCAATTAAGGGACATAAATCGTGAAAAAGCTTATTTTAAGGCAAAAAGGCTCTCTTTTTCTTAAGAAAAGTGTCGCAATCTCGCTTTTTTCTTGCGATTGCGTCACTTTTTACTAAAGAAGTTTTGCCTTTATTCTGCTCGAAACGCACTTTCTACCCCATTTCGAGCGAAATAGTGATTCATTATTTTGCTCGAAATGATATTTTTAGTATCTTTGCAGCGAAATAACGACATTATTATGGCACAAGAGATTATTGGAAGAGAGCAAGAAATCAAGGAGATTGAAGCTCTGTATCAAGCAAACAAACCTGTATTCGCAGTAGTTTATGGCAGAAGAAGAGTCGGCAAGACTTTTCTTGTGAGGGAACTATTGGGTGATAAATTCAACTTTTATCATACAGGCTTATCACCATACGAGCTAAAAGGCAAGAAAATGAAAGAGATGCAACTCAGCAATTTCTATAGCTCGCTCATCAAGTATGGCAGCGACATCAAGCAGGTTCCAGCCGACTGGTTGGAAGCATTCAATGCGCTCATTTCACTTTTGGAAAAACAAGGCACCAACAAGCGACAAGTCGTATTCATCGATGAATTGCCATGGATGGATACCCCTCGCTCAGGCTTCATCACAGCCTTGGAACATTTCTGGAATGGATGGGGAGCAGGAAGAGAGAACTTGATGCTTATCGTTTGCGGTTCCGCAACTTCTTGGATTTCCGACAAGCTTCTCAACAACAAAGGAGGACTCTTTGACCGAACAACAGACGAAATCAAACTTCGTCCTTTCACTTTGGGCGAATGCGAGAAATACTATCAAGCCAATGACATCGTAATGTCTAAATTTGACCAAGTGCAATGCTATATGGCGACAGGTGGTATACCTTATTATATATCAATGCTTCAGAAAGGCAAGAGTCTGGCACAAAACATCGACCGCCTCTTCTTTGAGTCTAACGCCAAGCTCAAACTTGAGTTCGACCGTCTATATTCTTCCCTTTTCACCAATGCCGACGACTGCAAGATAATCGTGCGATTACTGGCAAAAAAGCAACAAGGTTTTACGAGAAAAGAGATACTAGAACAGACCAACTTGTCAGATGGTGGCGGTCTGTCAACGACCCTGAAGACACTGGAAGTAAGCGACTTTATCACCTCGTACGTAAAATATGACTATCCCAAAAGAGAGGTATATTATCGCCTCACCGATTTCTACAGCAAGTTTTACCTTTCATTCATAGATGGCAAGAAGACAACCAACCCTAGTTTTTGGCAGGACAACCTGTTGACGCCATCCCTTACAGCTTGGCGAGGCTTTACCTTCGAGTCGCTCTGCATCAGTCATCTGCCACAAATCAAGCAGGCACTTGGCATCAGCGGAGTTCAAACCGAATCAAGCCCTTGGAAAAGCCGTAAGGAGAAAGATGGAGCGCAAATCGACCTGGTCATCGAAAGAGCCGACCATATTTGCAACATCTGTGAGATGAAATTCTGCGAGGATGATTTCTCCATCAATGCTGCGTATGACAAGAACTTACGCCACAAGCTCAGCACTTTCCAAGAAGAAACTCACTGCAAGAACGCTCTCCACCTAACTCTTATCACAACATACGGATTGAAATTCAATGAGTATGCAGGGAGAATACAGAAAGTCATTACGATGGAGGACTTGTTCAGATAAGACAAAGGTGAAATCTTAAAAATAAGAACAAAAGGGCTCTATTTCTTAAGAAAAGTGTCGCAATCTCGCTTTTTTCTTGAGATTGCGACACATTTCGCGTCAGAAAGTTGTCGCAATCTCATATTTTTTGTAACTTTGCGACAGTTTTCACTAATAAGGAGCAAGATATGAAGGAGAATATAATCGGAAGAGAACAAGAGATTGAGAAGCTTGAGAACTATATGGCAAGCTCAAAATCTGAATTTATTGCCATCTATGGTAGGCGACGCGTAGGCAAGACATTCCTCGTGAAAGAATTGTTCGAGGGACAATTTGCTTTTCGCATCACAGGAAAGGACAATGTAACGACAAAAGAGCAGTTAGCTAGTTTCTGCTTTGCGCTTAACGACCAATTGGACATAGAAGGACAAGCAACCAATTGGACGGAAGCTTTTCACACCTTACAAAAAGCGTTGGAAAAGCTACCTGAGGGCAAAAAGATTATATTCTTCGATGAGCTACCTTGGTTTGACACTCGTAGCTCCAACTTTATCAGTTCCCTAGAGCATTTTTGGAACGACTGGGCTTCTTATCGCAATGACATCAAACTGATAGCTTGCGGCAGTGCCACCACCTGGATGCTAGACCAAGTCATCAACTCATGTGGTGGGCTTCATAATCGTGTCACCCACAATATACTCCTCTCCCCTTTCAAGTTGCATGAAGTAGAGCAATATTTCCAGTCTCAAGGATTTATGTATGAGCGTCCAGAGATTATCGAGTGCTATATGGCAGTAGGCGGTGTAGCCTACTACCTCTCCCTTTTCGAGAAAGACAAAAGTGTAGCTCAAAACATCCAAGAGCTATGCTTCACTCGTGGTGGAGAACTAACAGAAGAGTTCGAAAGACTATTCAAGTCGCTCTTCAAGAAAGCAGACAACCATCTAGCCATCGTTTCAGCCCTCAAGAACAAGGGAAAAGGTATGACCCGCCTAGAATTGCTAGAGGCTACTCGCCTCCCCAACAATGGCAAGTTCAGCCAGCTACTCAAGGAATTAGAGCAATGTGATTTCTTACGCAGCTACAATCCTTTCGGTAAATCAAAAAAGGAGATAATGTATCAATTGATAGACCCTTTCTGCCTATTCTATTTTAAGTTTATGCACGGCAAGGGATCCTTTTTGGATAATTACTGGCTAAAGATGCAAACCACCTCGGAATATGAGTCATGGTGCGGGCATGCTTTTGAGATTGTTTGCCTCCATCATATCAATGAAATCGTAAGGGCATTGGGGATAGATGGCAGCATCAACACCCCTTGCTCTTGGTCTTATCGTCCTTCGGCAAAAACCCTTGCAGACGAGAATGCTGACGAGGACTTGAAGCATGGCACTCAGATAGACCTATTGATAGATCGTTCAGACAAGTCTATCTCTATCTGTGAGATGAAATACTGCAATGGGGAATATGAGATAGATAAGTCATACGACAGCCACCTAGCCCATCGAATGAAGGTATTCAAGAAGGTTACCAAGACTACCAAGACACTTATCCCTACGTTTATCACTCCTTATGGCCTATATAATAATATGTATGCCAGGAAGGTTAGCAGGCAAGTGGTCGGAGATGATTTGTTTTTGTATAGTTCTGTCTTTAAATGACAATTGTGGACTACCCCAATGGAGGGATAGTCCACAATCTTTTAAACTAAACTTCGAAACATAAGTTTAAAGCTTTATCGCTTATTCATTCTCTGGGTCATAAACATTCTTGATGGCATCATAGATGGCCAACTCTGCAAGGTTGAAATACTTCTTATCTCCAAAGGTCTTGGTTACCACCAAGCGGAGATGAGTGAATGACTTGCCTGCGTCGATACCATCTGAGGTATACTCCGCACCGCTACCAGAAGGAAGACCAGAGAGGATTTCCTTTACGCTCTCCCAGTTCTCACCATCGTTGCTAATCTGAATGTCAAGGTTCTCAGGACCCACCTGAGAGCCATTACGGTTGCGATACCAGAACATGATAGTCTGATGAGCCTCCTTGAAATCCACCTGAATATACTGTGGAAGAGGAACCTGTGGACTAGACCAACGTGTATGGAAGAATGTGTTGTAGTTGTTATCCACCAAGTTTTTGATAGGTCCTTCAGTAGGCTCCTGATTATCCGTGCTCAACATGTCTGCTGTCACATTAATCTTATCACCTTTTGAATAGGTAATAGTTGCTGGGAGCAAACCAGACTGAGCTTTCACCTGTACAGGAGCACCAGCCTCATTTTTCTCGTTGAATGCCTGGAATGTGAATGTATAGTCACCATACTTCTTCAGTGTATTCTCTACAAGAAGAGTATTAGTATAGACAGAAACCACCTTTGACACCGTCTCATTGTTGGCTGGGTTCACGTATGAAATCTTCATATAGGAATAGGAAGAATCCGCAGGAACCGTCCAGTTCAATCTAATGGCGCCAGGGAGAGCCTCCGATGTAACGGCAGAAGCATCAATCGTCTTTGGTGTGCCAAGATACCCTTGTGGCTCGAAGTCTGTGATGTTGCTATCACAAGAAGCCAAAGTTGCCATTCCAACTAATGCACTAAATATATATTTAATTGCTTTCATTGTTTTGTCTTTATTAATGTTGTTCTACTTAGGATTACTCCCAGCCTGGGTTCTGCTTGAAGTCTGGGTTAGTATGCTTCAGAAGCTCGCTCTTAGAGATTGGGAAGAAATACATCTTGTCGCTCCAACCACGGTTCACTGTCTTGCGAGTATAAGTAAAGCTTTCATCTGCATTCTTGGTAATCTTCATCTCTGTGATGGTTGCAAGTTTGCTGCCTTCCTTCCAGCGACGAACATCATAGAAGCGATGACCCTCGAAAGCCAACTCTACCATACGCTCGTTCTCATACTTCTTCCAGAACTC
>CAVCRI010000028.1:0-25540 GCA_963604545.1 Lachnospiraceae bacterium
GTTACAAGGAAAAGTCGTAACTTTGCGGTCGAAAGAAAGTATAACTTAAAAGAAAAGGAGGTTACAGCTATGACTGAACTAAAAGACAGATACATTCGCTTCGACTGGGCTATCAAGAGATTGCTCCGTCAAAAGGCAAACTTCGGCGTACTGGAAGGATTCCTCACTGTGTTCCTAAACGAAGAAGTGAAAATCATCGACATACTCGAAAGTGAAGGGAACCAACAAAAGGAAGATGACAAGTTCAACCGTGTAGACATCAAAGCAAAGAACAGCAAGGGAGAAATTATCATCGTAGAAATACAAAACACTAGTGAGCTATACTACTTAGAACGTGTATTATATGGTGTAGCTAAGGCGATAACTGAACACATCAATCTAGGCAATAGCTACAAAGAGGTTAAAAAAGTATATTCTATCAGCATACTCTACTTTGACCTTGGCAAAGGTGCCGACTACATCTACGTTGGTCAAAATAACTTTGTGGGCATGCACACCAAAGACCAACTCATCATCAGTGCAAAGGAAAAAGACAATATCGTAAGGAAATCTCCTTCCGAAATTTTTCCAACTTACATTCTCGTTCGTGTCAATGAGTTTAACAAAATCGCCAAATCCCCTCTTGAGGAATGGGTAAACTACCTTAAAAATGGCGTTATTGCTCCTGACACTAAGGCACCAGGACTGCAAGAGGCTCGTGAGAAACTAAAATATTACGAGATGTCTGATGCCGAACGCCATGCTTACGATGAGCATATCAACGCTATCATGATACAAAATGATGTACTCGGTAACGCCAAACTAGAAGGAAGAGCTGAAGGAAGAGCTGAAGGAAGAGCAGAGGGAAGAGCAGAGGGAAGAGCTGAAGAAAAAAAAGCTATTGCACAAAAGCTATTATCACAAAATGTTTCTGCGGAAATCATTTCGCAGGCAACTGGCTTAAGTATTGAAGAAATCTACAAATTATAAATTTGCAAAATTTGTTGTATCGAATTTGCTACCATTTGCGTATTAATGGGATTTTATGTACTTTTGCTCATTACACCAAGGATGTGCTCCAGCAGATGAAGGCAGTTGGTGCCGAACCAGACATGATTCAGACAGGCAACGAGATTAGCTATGGTATGCTTTGGGGCACTAGAGCCGCAGTGGGCAATGGTAGCACCAACCGCTGTTGGCCTTCATCCTCTGCCGAGAACTGGACTCGCTTCACCAACCTCCTCAAACAAGCCATCAAAGCTTGCCGCGAGGAAAGCCCTGAATCTAAGATTATCATCCATACCGAGCGCACCAGCATCTCCCAGCAAAAAGACAACACGAACTATGCTGCCCTCAGCAATTTCTATAAGCAGATGAAGTCTGCCGGCATCGACTATGACATCATCGGTCTGAGCTATTACCCATACTTCCATGGAGCCATCTCCGAACTGGAAGGTGCCATCAATCTCTTGGAAAAAGACTATTCCGAAAAGAGTATCATGGTAGTAGAATTCGGTTATCCCGTAAAATGGGCAGTGGATGGAACTAAGTATGATTATACTGCCCAATACCCATACTCATTGGAAGGACAGAAAAAATTGACCGCCGATGTCATCACTATGCTCAACAAGCATAAGAATGTAAACGGTCTCTTTTGGTGGTGGATGGAATACAATGCCAAGGGTACTAACCTCAGTGGATGGTACAATGCCCCTCTCTTCGACAGTGAGACAGGAAGGGCGACCCCTGCCCTCTATGAGTTGAAAAACTTTGCTGACGAAACCACAGGTATCAGCAACATCCACTTAGCTAATGAGACTAACAAGGATTGGTACACCATCGAAGGCAAAAAGATTGAGAAGCCAACCCAAAAAGGCATCTACATCCATAACCACCGAAAAATCGTAGTCGGCAGATGATGCAAACGATTGCGCAAATCGTTTGCCTGATTTACATCAACTTCGCAACAACATCAAGGATTTAGTTGTACCTTTGCCACATATAAGAAACAAAGGTATAACTAAATCCTTATTTATGAAGAAAATTTACTTTACACTCGTTGCCCTCCTGGCAACCATCAATACTTTCGCCCAAGGTTGGCCAGCCAACTACAGCGGCGTCATGTTGCAAGGATTCTACTGGGATTCTTACAAGGACTCCAAGTGGACTAACCTCGAAGCTCAGGCTCCTGAACTGGGGCAGTACTTCAACCTAGTATGGATTCCACAGAGTGCCAACTGCGGCAACAATAAGTCCATGGGCTACGACGACCTCTATTGGTTCTCCAACTACAATAGTTCCTTCGGTAATGAATCAGAACTTCGCAGCCTCATCAAGACATTTAAGGCTAATGGCATCGGCACCATCGCAGACGTAGTCATCAACCACCGCAAGAACTTAACTTCATGGTTCGACTTCCCTGTAGAGACTTACAAGGACGTAACCTACAAGATGGAATCTACCGACATCTGCGCCAACGATGATGGTGGAGCCACCAAGGCAGAGGCTGATAAGCAAGGAGTGAAATTGAGCAGCAACAAAGACACAGGAGAAGACTGGCCTGGCATGCGTGACCTCGACCACAACAGCGAGAATGTGCAGAACATCGTGAAAGCCTACCTGGACATGTTGCTCAACGATTTCGGCTACGCCGGATTCCGCTACGACATGGTGAAGGGATACGGCGGAAAGTTCACGGGCACCTATAACGATGCAGCCAAACCAACTTACTCAGTGGGTGAATACTGGAACGGAAATGTGAACACAGTGAAAAATTGGATGAATACGACCAAGGTGAATGGCAACATCATGAGCGCAGCCTTCGATTTCCCGATTCGTTATGCTGTTCGAGATGCCATCGCCAACAATTGGACTGGAGATGTAATCGAAGGTATTGCTACAGACAAGGACTACAAGCAATATGCCGTAACCTTCGTAGAAAACCATGATACAGAATACCGCTCTGCCAGTGAACAGCAAGACCCTATCCGCAAGGACACCCTTGCTGCCAACGCCTATATCTTGGCATCTTGTGGCACTCCATGCGTTTTCTACAAGCACTGGCTTGCCTACGCAAAGGACATTAAGATGATGATCAATGCTCGCCAAATGGCAGGCATCACCAACACCAGCAATACAACCTTTAATGCATACAATGGCACAGGTTACAACGGTATCATGACTCAGGGCGAAAAGACTTCACTCATCGCCATCGTAGGTCCTAAGGCCAATGACTGCAAAGTTCCAGAAGCCTATACAGAGATTCTCAATGGCTATCACTATCGCTACCTCATGCCAAAGAAGGCAAACATCGCTTGGGTAGACCTTCCTTCCGGCGATTACGAGGAGGCTCAGAAAGCTAAGTTAATTGCTGTGAGCAATCAAGCTAGTGCCCAGTTGGTTTACACAACAGATGGCACCGAGCCTACAGCCAGCAGCAAGAAGGCTGACAGCAACACCGAGATAGAGATTCCTTTAGGCGAGACCACTCTAAAGGTTGGCTTGCTCGTGAATGGTGTAGTAAGTGGCATTATCACCCGCAATTATAAAGTGACAGAGCTAGTGGCCTTCGAGCCATACGACATCACCGTATATGTAAACACTGACAAGGTGGACTTCGAGAAGGGCTACGTAAACTTCTGGGCATGGAGCGACTCTCCTAAGAGCGAGAACTTGACGGAAAAGGGAAGCTGGCCTGGCGACAAGATTACCCAGAGCAAGGAAATCAACGGTAAGACTTGGTACTACAACACATATCGCATCAAGAGCAAGGACTACACCGTATCATTCGTGTTCAATACCAAGAGTGGCTCTCCTCAGACTGCCGATGTTGTAGACATCACTAAGGATACCTACCTTGAGATACAGGATGATGCCACCACTACAGAGGCTAAGAAGTGCTACAGCGTTAAAGATGTTACCGCAGACATGCCTTCCACCGGAATTGCAGGCACTCCTATCATCGAGAACGAGACCAAGGACAACGCTTGGTACACCCTCAGCGGCTTGAAGATAGCGCAGAAGCCTACACAAGCTGGCATCTACATCCACCAAGGCAAGAAGATTATCATCAAATAAAATAAAAGAGGCGCGAAAATTGTAGCGCCTCTTTTATTTTATTTATCTTTCTCTCTGGTCAGCTCCCCACATCAGTTTCTCTCTCAATGTAGAGAAGTAACGCTGATTACGTTGCTTCACTATCTTGATGGTATGCGGAGCCTTACGGATAACGAGGCGTGTCTCCTCGGTCATGCGCTCGCTCCTGCCGTCGATAGCTACCAAGTAATTGTGGCTACGACTCTCTATGTCGAGTGTAATCTCCGCCGTATCATTGATGACGATAGGTCGGATGTTCAGACTATGCGGAGCCACTGGAGTAAGGCAGAGGCTGCCACTCTGCGGAATGATGATAGGACCGCCATTGGAAAGGTTGTAGGCCGTGGAGCCTGTAGGTGTAGTCACGATGAGACCATCCGCCTGATAAGTGACAAGAAACTCACCATCCACCTGGGTACGGATAGAAATCATTGAGGCATCGTCACGCTTCAATACGGCAATATCGTTGAGAGCAAAAGGATTGCCAGCAAGAACGCCCCCCTCTGCTTTCACTTCAATCACGGCATGGTCTTCTATCACGCACTCGCCAGCATAAAGACTATCCAAAGCAGCCTCTATCTCGCCCGGCAACACATCGGCAAGAAATCCCAATCGCCCCATATTCACACCTATGATAGGCGTACCCTTGGCACCCACACGGCTCGCCGCCTTGAGGAAGGTGCCATCACCACCCATAGAGATGACATAATCTACGTCGAAATTATAATCCTCAAATACACCCGCCGCATTCACATGGAGATGCTGGTCACGGGTCAAGAATTCATAATAAGCATTCTCAAAATACACCTCTGCCGATTTCTTGTTGAGGTATTCGAGAATTTTTTCGATGCTAGCCGACTTCTTGGCTTGGTATTCATTGCCAAATATCGCGAATTTCAAATGTTGGTGTCCCATTTATCAATAGTTTCAATTATTTTATTTTGTAGTTTCAATTATTATTGTTACTTTTGCAAATGAAGAAGAATCTACCTATTATTAAAATAGGGTGACTTTTACTTCACACTTGCAAAAGTAATAATATTAATCGAATAACGCAATAAAAAAGAGATAAAATTATGGCAAAGGTATATGAATTTCTTGCCAATGGCTTCGAGGAAATCGAAGGTTTGGCTCCAGTGGACATCCTCCGCCGAGGTGGTGTAGACATCAAGACTGTCAGCGTCACGGGCAGCGAGTTCGTGGAAACATCCCACGGTATTACCATCAAGGCAGACCTTATGTTTGAGGACATCAAGAGTTTTGAAGATGCAGATATGCTCCTTCTCCCTGGTGGTCTGCCAGGCAGCACCAACCTGAATGAGCACGAGGGTGTGCGCCAGGCTCTCATCGCCCAGCACAAATCAGGCAAACGAGTAGGTGCCATCTGCGCTGCCCCAATGGTGTTGGCTAGTACAGGCATTCTCGACGGCAAGAAAGCGACTTGTTCTCCAGGTTTCGAACGTTACTTCGGTGAGAGTACCCAGTACACTGGCGAACTCTTCCAGGAGGATGGCAACGTGATTACAGGCGAAGGTCCTGCCGCTACCCTACCATACGCCTATAAGATTTTGAGCTATTTCATTGGCGACGAGAAGGTACAACAGCTCCAGAAGGGTATGCAGTACGCTCACCTGATGGAAAAGAAGTAAAACTAAAAGTTAGGATTAAGAGAAAAAACTCCTAACTCCTAATTTCTAACTCCTAACAGAATAATGGATTACGTAATTATTGTAGCCGGAGGCAAGGGCCTCCGCATGGGCAGTGAGATTCCAAAGCAATTCCTGCCAGTGGCTGGCAAGCCTATCCTGATGCGCACCATAGAGCGCTTCCACGAATACGACCCAGAGCTGAACATCATTTTGGTGTTGCCAGAGAGCCAGCAAACTTATTGGCATCAACTCTGCGAGGAACACCACTTCGACATCAAACACCAAATAGCCAACGGTGGCGACACCCGTTTCCAATCATCCAAGAATGGTCTCGCCCTTATCCCTGACAATACGGATGGTGTCGTGGGCATTCATGACGGTGTCCGCCCATTCGTATCTACAGATGTGATAGCAGAATGCTACGAGACTGCCCGCGAGGAATATGCTGCCATCCCTGTGTATGCCGTAACCGACACACTGAGATACATCGACCAGCACGGCGGCGGAAAGAATGTGCTCCGAAGCGACTATCGTGTGGTTCAAACTCCACAGACCTTCGACATCGGCTTGGCAAAACAAGCCTTTAACCAGGAGTATAAGGAGCAATTCACCGACGATGCCTCGGTAGTGGAAAGCCTCGGTTGCCAAGTGGCTATGGTGGAGGGCAATCGTGAGAACATCAAGATTACCACGCCTTTCGACATCAAGATTGCGGAGGCATTATTATCAGAATAAACAAAAAACATCCAAAATGAGTAGTATTCTAGACCAAGACATCATGTTCCTACCAGGCGTAGGACCCAAGAAGAAGGAATTGCTGAGCAAGGAACTAGGCATCAACTCCTATGGTGACTTACTGGAATACTACCCTTACAAATACGTAGACCGCACCAAGATATTCCACATCAGCGAACTCACTCCGGACATGCCTTATGTGCAAATAAAAGGCAAAATACTGAGCTATGAGGAGATAGATACTGGCAAACGCAACAAGTTGCTGGTGGCTCACTTCTCGGATGGCTTCGGCGTGGTAGATTTGGTATGGTATCGCAGCTCCCAGTACATCATCAAGACTTACAAGGTGGACAAAGAATACATTGTCTTCGGTAAACCAACCGCTTACGGAGGAAGATTCCAATTTGCACACCCCGACCTCGATGATGCCAGCAACCTGCAAATCTCAGAGATGGGCATGCAGCCTTTCTATATGCTAACGGAGAACATCAAGAAACGTGGCTACACCTCTCGCTCCATAGAAAAAATGACCAAACAACTGGTCAGCATCCTCCCTCCCATCCCTGAAACCCTCCCCAACTTCATTGTCAGTCGTCTGCATCTCATATCCAGAGATGCCGCCTTCCGCATGATCCATTATCCCCACAGCCACCAGGAGATGCAGAAGGCACAGGTTAGACTTAAGTTTGAGGAACTGTTCTATGTGCAGCTTAATATATTAAGGTACGCGAGCGACCAGCGCCGCAAGTACCGAGGCTACATATTCAATCACATCGGCGACATTTTCAATGGATTCTACACCCATAACCTGCCTTTCGAGTTGACAAATGCGCAGAAGCGAGTAATGCACGAGATACGTGCCGACCTATGCAGCGGCAAACAAATGAACCGCCTGCTGCAAGGCGATGTAGGTTCGGGTAAGACGCTCGTAGCACTCATGACCATGCTCATCGCCCTAGACAATGGCTACCAAGCCTGCCTGATGGCACCCACCGAAATTCTCGCCGAACAACACCTGAAGACCATTCAGGATTTCTTGAAGGGCATGGACATCCGTGTGGAACTGCTCACAGGTATCGTGAAAGGAAAGATGCGCAAAGAGGTGCTCAACGGACTGGCTACTGGCGATGTTCTGATACTCGTGGGAACCCATGCTGTATTGGAAGACACCGTGGTTTTTCATCGCCTAGGCGTTGCCGTTATCGACGAACAGCACCGCTTTGGAGTTGCCCAAAGAGCAAAATTATGGGCCAAGAGCGAAAACCCACCCCACATCCTCGTTATGACCGCCACCCCTATCCCTCGCACCTTGGCAATGACCATCTATGGCGACCTTGACGTAAGTGTCATCGACGAATTGCCACCAGGCAGAAAACCGATACAGACACTTCATAAGTTTGACAATCAGCTGACAAGCCTCTACCAGAGCATCCGAAACCAAATACACCTCGGCAGACAGATATACATCGTTTTCCCTCTTATCCAAGAGAGCGAGAAGATGGACCTTAAGAACCTGGAGGAAGGATACGAGACCCTAAAGCAAGTATTTCCCGAGTTCCGACTAAGTAAGATACACGGCAATATGAAATCGGACGAGAAAGAAGAGGAGATGGCTCGCTTCGTGAAGGGAGAGACCCAAATACTCGTAGCCACCACCGTGATAGAGGTTGGTGTGAATGTGCCAAACGCATCGGTGATGGTAATACTCGACGCACAACGCTTCGGACTCTCCCAACTTCACCAGCTCAGAGGGCGTGTGGGACGCGGCTGCGACCAAAGCTACTGCATCCTCGTAACCAGTTACAAGCTGTCTGAAGAAACTCGCAAACGCATTGACATCATGTGCGATACGAACGATGGATTCCGCATTGCAGAAGCAGACCTCAAGCTACGCGGACCTGGTGATCTGGAAGGAACCCAACAAAGCGGCATGGCTTTCGACCTCAAGATTGCCAATATCGCAAGGGATGGACAGCTCGTACAACTGGCACGCACAGAAGCACAGGCAATCATCGACAACGACCCACAATGCTGCTCTCCACAATATGCCATGCTCTGGAACCGACTGCAAGAGCTCAAGAAGACCAACATTAATTGGGCGGCGATAAGCTAAGAAAAATTTAGATGTTTAAGCAAATAAAACGACAAGAAACAACATGAATGACTCAAAGTTCACGGAAGGCTTTCTCTTTCCAATAGATGAAGAGAAGATACAGAAAGGTCAAGGTACAGGAGAACAGGAAATCCCTGTTCCCCTTACAAAGCATGGCATCCCCGACCGTCGATGCAAGCCTATCATCCGTACTCCCCGCCCAGACCTAACCCTGGAAGAGATGAAAACCTACTTATCATCCCTCAAGGAGATTACGACAGCAACCGGCATCCACTACATCAAACTCAGGATGACACAAAAGATGATAATCGGCACCAGGGAAAGTTCTGGCAAAGAATTTACCATCAATCTGGAAGAACTCCATAAAGCCTACAAAAACTGCCTGCGATTTACAAGCCCGGAAGTGAAAAAGTATATCTTCATGGGGCATTCTCCAGCAGTTGCATTGCTCAGAAAGCTAAAAGATAAGAATCTGTAAGCTATTGTGCACGCACAACAAGCATTTTGTTATAATAAACGTTAAACACGGAACAATCACGTTAAATATCTGGCAGTTCGCGTTAACAACTTTGGTTATATGAATTATTTTTGTTATATTTGCAACGTCTATATAACAAAACTGCTATTTAAGGCACTTGCCTTAGTGGTTTTTGCGGAATTTCACTTATTGTTCTGCACTTATTGACATTCGCATTCGGACCTAAAAAAGAAAATTGAATAAAAAAGAATATGAGTATTAAAAAGAAAATAAAGAAGATTTCGGTCGTGGCGTTGTTGGCGCTAACAGCTGTACCCGCTTGTGGACAGGACTTGTTGGCACGACAAGCACCAGTAGACCATCGAATGAAATCGCTCGATACGCTTGCCGTATCACATTATCGATTGATGGAAGATCGCGAGAGCCCTTCGGTAGACTTGTACGAAGACTTCTCCAACAAGTATGCTCACCATGCAACCCCGTTGCCTGAGCACTTACGTATCGACCTCCGTCATTTCTGCATGCCAACTCCTAGTCGCGTTGTCACAAGTAATTTCGGTTACCGTGCTAGCTTTGGCCGCCAACATAAAGGTATGGACATCAAGGTTTATATTGGCGACTCAATCCGCGCAGCCTTCTCTGGCAAAGTTCGCATCGTAAGATATGAGGGTGGTGGTTATGGTAAGTACATCGTTATCCGCCACAACAATGGCTTGGAAACCATCTATGGTCACCTTTCTGCCCAACTCGTTTCAGAAAACCAAGAGGTCAAGGCGGGCGAAGTAATTGGCTTGGGTGGCAATACTGGTCGAAGCACAGGTTCTCACCTCCACTTTGAGACCCGTCTCTGTGGAGTTGCATTGAATCCTGCGCTCTTCTTTGACTTCCGTAACCAAGATGTCACAGGAGACTTCTACAACTTCAACCGTGACACCTACGAGAGCGAGTATGCTGAGGCTAATGCAGCCCGTGGCAAGATTGGCAACGGTGGTTATACCAGAGAGCAAGTTAATGGTGGCGAGGTCGGTAGATACACCGCCAGTCCTACAGGCGAGAAACTTTACCACAAGGTTAAGTCTGGCGAAACTCTCATGAGTATTGCGGAGAAACGTGGTGTAAGCGTTGAGCAAATTTGTCGTCTCAATGGTTACAAGAAGGATAAAAAGTTGAACCCAGGTCAGATTATTCGCTACTCTTAATCAAGAGTTTTACGAAAATATACATATACAAAAAGAGCTGAATGCAAAAACTTACATTCAGCTCTTTTTGTATATGTATAACTAATCTTTTTATAAGCATATTTCTGGCATCCATTACATGATGCCGAAGAATCTCAACACATCATTCAGATTTGCAACGACTAGCAAGAGTAGTAGAATACCAAAGCCTACGTACTCTGCACGCTCCATGAACTTGTCACCTGGCTTGCGCCCTGTGATGATTTCGTAAAGTAAGAAGAACACATGTCCACCATCTAGGGCAGGAATAGGCAAAATGTTCATGAATGCCAAGATGATGCTCAAGAAAGCAGTCATCATCCAGAAAGCATGCCAATCCCACATGGATGGGAACAAGCTACCCAAGGCTCCAAAACCGCCCAAACTCTTGGCACCCTCTTTGGAGAACACATACTTCATATCGCCAACATAGCCCGACAATACGTTCCAACCATATTTGACACCTGCTGGGAAACTCTTGAAGAAGCCATAACTGATGTGGGTAACCTTATAGTCGAGCATCACCGGATGATTGTAGAACCCGAACTTAACGCCATCCTCAGAAGCCTGTAATAACACATTACTCTTCAATGTATCGCCAGAAGCCTTCTGGTACACCACGCTAGCGGTCAACGCATTGACACTATCCTGATGAGACGAAGCTGATTCGAGGACATCACTGACACGTCCCAATTCCAACTGGAAATCATTGAAAGACTCCAGCTTCTTGCCATTTACAGAAAGAATCTTATCACCCTTAGCCAAGCCAAGATTGCTGGCAGGCGAATCCTTCATCACGCTGTCTATCTGTAAAGGAATGAACATCTCTACGAAGCGAGGGCTCTCCTTGATCATGTCAAGCATATTGAGGTCGCCCGGCAAATGGAGGCTCATCTTCTTACCATCACGGAGAATATCCACACGATGGGCAGAAGAAAGGTCACGATACATATCACCATCATAGGTTTTAAACTCACCCTTCTCTGTACCCAATAGGATGTCATGGTCATGGAAGCCCAATGCCTTAGCCTCGGTATTGAACTTCATACCCTGGGTCATGTCCTTGGTAGCAACATAATCATCGCCCCAATGGAAAAGAATCATGGAATAGATGAAAAGTGCCAACACAAAGTTGACCAACACACCACCTACCATGATGAGCAGACGCTGCCAGGCTGGCTTGCTACGGAACTCATAAGGTTGTTCCGGTTGTTTCATCTGCTCGGTATCGAAACTCTCGTCGATCATACCCGAAATCTTACAATATCCTCCGAGTGGCAACCATCCCAATCCGTAAGTGGTATCAGAGTTCTTTGGCTTGAACTCAAAGAGATGGAACCAAGGGTCGAAGAACAGATAAAACTTCTCCACCCTTACGCCAAAGAGCTTGGAGAAGAAGAAGTGTCCGCCCTCATGGAGCAGCACCAAGATGGAAAGCGATAGCATCAGCTGCAACGCTTTGATCAAAAATACTTCCATTATTATTTATTCTTTATTATTTGTTCATTAACTCTGTAGCGATACGACGAGCCTCTGCATCCGTCTGTAGATAAACATCAAGGTCTGGGTTATTATCGAAAGTAGCCTTAGCCATCGTCTCCTCAATAATGTCCGCCATCTGAAGGAAGCCACATTCTCCCTTGCGGAAACCCGCATTTACAATCTCGTTGGCAGCATTGACGATGCACGACATATTGCCTCCTTTCTTAATGGCATCAAAAGCCATCTGCAAGCACTTGAACTTCTTATAATCAGGCTCAAAGAACTGCAGGTCCTTTGCCTTGAAAAGGTCGAGTCGGTCACCATTGAGATACAAACGCTTAGGGAACGAGAAGGCATACTGAATAGGCAAGCGCATGTCTGGCACACCCAACTGCGCCTTCACTGCCCCATCAGCAAACTGCACGGCACTGTGTACGATGCTCTGCGGGTGGATGAGTACCTGAATCTTGTCAGCAGGCACGCCAAAGAGCCACTTTGCCTCTGTTACCTCGAATCCCTTGTTCATGAGCGAAGCCGAATCTATGGTAATCTTGGCCCCCATGTCCCAAGTAGGATGCTTAAGGGCATCTGCAGCAGTCACCTTCTCCAGTTGCTCATGGAGATAGTTGCGGAAAGGACCGCCCGAACACGTCAGGAGAATCTTCTCAACTTCGTTGTCCCCCTCGCCCACCAAACTCTGGAAAATGGCACTGTGCTCACTGTCTACAGGGAGGATAGGCACATGATATTCCTGGGCTAAGTTACAAATCAACTCACCTGCCACCACCAAGGTTTCCTTATTGGCAAGGCAAATCTTCTTGCGTGCCTTGATGGCATGAATCGTAGGTTCCAAACCAGAGAATCCCACCATCGAAGCAAGCACCATGTCGATTGGTTCAGCCTGAACAATATCGCAAAGAGCCTGTGCACCAGCATACACCTTGATGTCAGGCTCATCTCTGAGCATATCCTGCAACTCCTGGTAATGATTCTCATTGGCTATCACCACGGCAGCTGGATGGAACTTGTGAGCCTGTTCAGCAAGCTCTTTCACTCGGTTGTTGGCGGTGAGGCAATATACCTCGTAGAGGTCGCTATGCTGCTCGATGACATCGAGTGCCTGCGTACCGATACTTCCAGTACTGCCAAGAATACATATTTGTTGTTTCTTCATTATTTTTTTATTATTAAAAGAGCAAATAAATTACCTTACCCTTTATACCTTTGTTTTCTATTCTTCACTTACAAATCCAGCAACCCCTCTGGGATCGCCATTCTTATCTCTTTCTTCTCGGCACTCACCTCCTCGATGAGGTCGTTGCTAGCGGGAATGAGTACATCGTCACCCTGTGGGGGCTTCACCTCGAAAAGCAAGTTGAGCGTAGAATCATCCACATGTTCAATGGTGCCCACTACCTTTCCGCTAACAGCATCTATGAGGCTAAAGCCAATAATCTCTGCCCAAGTCATGTTATCCTCATCGCTATCAGAGAGATGTCGAGGGAAATAGACCTCACAACCTGTATAGTTGCGAGCCTGCTCCTGAGTATCAATGTCCTCAAACTTCACGAGCACATTGTCATCGTTTTTGAAACGATATTCCTCTAGATAGAATGGCACCAGGATGCCATCGATGTCGAGCACAAGATACTCGGCATCCACACGGTCGAAGACATCATCGGTGATGGCAAAGGAAATCTCCCCCTTCACCCCATGAGGCTTGCCGAGCTTACCTATCTTATATACTTCGTCGCGTCTAATCATAATCAAACTATTGAATTCTTCACTCTTCGTTCTTCACTCTTCACTTAGTCGCAGACACGAGTAATCTTTGCACCCAAGGCATTGAGACGATGCTCGATGTCTTCGTAGCCACGGTCTATCTGCGCTATGTTTGCAATGCGACTGGTTCCATTGGCACTCATGGCTGCGATAAGCAAGGCTATACCTGCACGGATGTCAGGGCTGGTCATTCTGCCTGCACGTAGCTTAAGTTTATGGTCGTGCCCTACCACCACAGCGCGATGAGGGTCGCAAAGGATAATCTGCGCCCCCATATCAATGAGCTTATCCACAAAGAACAGGCGACTCTCAAACATCTTCTGATGGAAGAGCACACTGCCACGAGCCTGGGTTGCCACTACGAGCAACACGGAAAGAAGGTCTGGCGTGAGTCCCGGCCATGGCGCATCAGCTAATGTCATGATTGTGCCATCGATAAACGAGTCGATGACATAATGCTTCTGCTCAGGGATGACAAGGTCATCACCCTCTACCTTTATCTTGACACCCAAGCGGCGGAAAGAATCTGGGATAATGCCAAGGTTCTTCACCGACACATCCTTGATGCGAACACCCGCTCCACACATGGCGGCCATGCCGATGAAGGAACCTACCTCTATCATATCTGGCAAGATGCGATGCTGCGCCCCATGCAATTTCTCCACACCCACGATAGTAAGCAAATTGCTGGCGATACCACTAATCTGTGCACCCATGGCATTGAGCAAGTGACAGAGCTGCTGAATATATGGCTCGCATGCAGCATTATAAATGGTAGTTGTTCCCTTGGCTAGCACGGAAGCCATGATGATGTTGGCCGTACCCGTTACTGATGCCTCATCGAGCAACATATAGCACCCCTTGAGCTTCTTAGCCTGAATCTGGTAGACATTACGCTCGTCATCATGCACGAAGTTGGCACCCAAATACTTGAATCCCAAGAAGTGGGTATCCAAGCGCCGGCGACCTATCTTGTCACCACCTGGTTGAGCGATGGTAGCCTTGCCGCATCTACCAAGTAACGGACCAATCATGAGCACGCTACCACGAAGCGAAGAGCACTTTTTGACAAACTCGATGCTGTCCAAATAGTCAAGGTTCAGTTCATTGCTTTGAAATGTATAGTCGTTGCGACCATTTTGAGTCACCTTGACACCGATTTCCTTGAGCAACTTGATGAGGTTGTTCACATCGAGGATGTCGGGTACATTAGTGATGCGCACAGGCTCATCCGTCAAGATGGTAGTACAGATCACCTCCAAGGCCTCATTCTTGGCACCCTGTGGTATTATGGTACCTTTGAGCGGATGCCCGCCCTCTATGATGAAAGACTCCATAGGCTTATATATATAAGGTGTTTATACTATATTACTTTTTATTATTACTGGCATTATTCTTAGAAAGCAAATCGGCCACACTATCGAAGGTGAAATGTTCTAAGTCAAGTTGTATCTTGCCATCAGTAAAGCGAGCCAAGTCAGAAGCCACCTTTTCCTCATCACAGGAGCCATGGCTCCACTGTATCAAGCTACGGTGCATCTGATTGGCTGTCAACTTCACTAAGGCATCACGCTCTTCACCTGGCTCCATAGTCTTCAATTTGTCGAAAATCTCAAACATCATGGCTCCATAATGACGCACAGGGATGCGCTTCATCGGATATTCCATGCGCTCTGGACGGTTGGCCATCTTCACAGCATCCTGGATGTCGAACGGATAGTCGATGTCTAGCTGGAAATTGCTCATGATGGCGAGGTGATCCCAAAGTTTGCGCTCATGGTCCTCCACATTTCTGTTCTCAGGAAACATACAGTCCATGACGGCAACTATCGACTCGGCGCATAGCTGTCGTTCCTCTCGGTCTTCCAACTTCACTGCGTAATCAACCATCTGCTGAATCTCACGGCCATACTCTGGCAACACGAGTTTCTCTCGTTGCGTATTATAGTCTAATCCTTCAATATTCATATTTTTTATTATCAGTTACAACATTAAAAGCAACTTCTTTGGCATCTTTGCCACGAAGTCCTTCAGATAGAAAGGCACGAAGTAAGCCACATCCTCAAACTTGCCTTCAGCGAAACGCTTCTCTGCAAGCGGAGCCATATTCTTGGCCAATGGTTCGATGCCCTCCACGAGGTGAGCGTTAGGATGATTGATGGTCTCCATACACTTGGCAGCACCATTACCAAAGAAATACACGTGATGCTTGTCGAGATACTCCTTATAAGTATCAGCATCCACGATGTCAGCCTGGATAGGGCGAACCACCTTCAGGGCGCGGTCGAGCACTTCGGCATAAACCTCCATGCGGCGGGCGTCGAGCATAGGTACGATGAGAGCGTCTTCCTCCTCAGGATGTTCGCCAAGCAATACAGGTACAGCCATCAGTTCGAGGGTTGGCACGGCGATGAGCTTAACGCCACGGCCATAGCAGATACCCTTAGCCATACTCACGCCGATGCGCAATCCGGTATACGAGCCAGGACCACAACTTACAGCCACAGCCTCCAATGGTAGACCGTGCGCATCGAGGAAACTAAGTGCCTCATCTACAAACACACCCAACTTAACTGCATGGTTAGGACCACTGTGATCTTCCTTGTTAAAAATCACCTGTCCACTGTCACTAATTGCCACTGAGCACACGTCGGTGCTCGTCTCAATATTCAATATACACGACATAATTTAAAAATATATTCTTAAATAAGGTGCAAATTTACTGATTTTCTCGCATTTTTTTGTACTTTTGCAGAAATTTAACGTGAAAGATTATATGATACAGTCAATGACAGGCTTCGGAAAAGCTACCGCAGCCTACAACACAAAGAAGATTAATGTAGAGATAAAGTCATTAAACAGCAAGACTCTAGACCTCTCTACTCGCATCGCTCCGCTCTACAGAGAGAAGGAGATGGAGATTCGTCAGTACATCGCTAAGAGCTTGGAAAGAGGCAAGATAGACTTCTCAATATGGATAGAGAAGGATGCGTCTACAGACGCTACCCCTATCAACAGTTCTCTTGTACAGAATTATTACCAGCAAATCAAGAAGATTTCGGCTGAAACTGGCATTCCTGAGCCAACCGACTGGTACAACACCTTGTTGCGCCTTCCTGACGTCACAACCAAGACTGACGTGGAAGAGCTGACTGACGAGGAGTGGGAGGCTGCAAGAAATGCCATCTGCGAGGCTGTGAACCATCTCGTTGACTTCCGCAAGCAGGAAGGTGCCGCCCTCCAGAAGAAATTTACGGAGAAAGTGGACAACATCCAGGCTCTCTTGGCTAGCATCGAGCCATACGAGAAGAGTCGTGTGGAGAAGATCAAGCAGAACATCGTAAACGGCTTGCAGCAGATTCCGAATGTGGAGTACGACAAGAATCGCTTAGAGCAGGAGCTTATCTACTACATTGAGAAGCTAGACATCAGCGAAGAGAAGCAGCGCCTTGCCAACCACCTGAAGTACTTCCGTGAGACTATGAACGAGGAAGGTCATTGCGTAGGCAAGAAGCTCGGCTTCATCGCACAGGAGATGGGACGCGAAATCAACACCACTGGTTCTAAGAGCAACCAAGCAGAAATGCAGAACATCGTGGTAAAGATGAAGGATGAGTTGGAGCAAATCAAGGAACAAGTGCTAAATGCGTTGTAATATGAAGAACGGATTATTAATATTCAGTGCCCCATCGGGCAGTGGCAAGAGTACCATCGTCAACTGGTTGATGAAAGAACATCCTGAGTTGAAGTTGGCTTTCTCTATCAGTTGTACCTCTCGTGCCCCACGTGGCACGGAGAAAAATGGTGTGGAATATTTCTTCTTGACTCCAAAGGAATTCAAGGCTAAGATTGAGGCTGACGAGTTCTTGGAGTATGAGGAGGTTTACCAGGACCGCTTCTACGGCACATTGAAGTCGCAGGTGGAAAACCAGTTGAACACTGGCGAGAGTGTGATATTCGACGTAGACGTAAAGGGCGGCGTAAACATCAAGAAATTCTATGGCGAACGTGCCTTGAGCATCTTCGTACAACCTCCTTCGGTAGAGGAGTTGCGCCGCCGTCTGAACGGCCGTGGCACTGATGCTCCTGAGGTTATCGAGCAGCGACTCGCCAAGGCTAGCTATGAGTTGACCTTCGCACCACAGTTCGACCACGTAGTGGTAAACGCCGACCTGGAGAAGGCAGAGCAGGAGGTGTATCAGCTCGTCAAGAACTTCTTGGAGGCATAAGATTTCCACCAAGTTAACACTTTACATTCAACACTTAACATTGAAAAATGAAGAAGGTAGGAATCTTTGGCGGCAGCTTCAACCCCATCCATACCGGCCATATCGCATTGGCTAAGAGCCTTTGTGAGAAGGCGGGACTGGACGAGGTGTGGTTCATGGTCTCACCTATGAACCCATTCAAAAAGGCTGCCACCGACTTGCTTGACGACCACTTGCGCCTGGAGATGGTGGAGAAGGCTCTGGAAGGAGAGCCTCAACTCAAGGCATGCGACTATGAGTTCCATCTGCCGAAGCCTTCCTATACCTGGCACACGCTGCAAGCCATGAGCCAGGATTATCCTGACATCGAGTTCACCTTATTGATTGGAGGCGACAACTGGGCGGCATTCGACAAGTGGTATCACCACGAAGACATCCTTGCCCATTGCCCCATCGTGGTCTATCCACGTCAAGGGAGCCACATTGGCGATGTGCCAACGGGAGTAACTATCGTTGAGACTCCACTGCTCAACATCAGCAGCACGGAGATTAGGCATCATATCGCCATAGGAGAAAGCATCAAGGGCATGGTGCCACAGAACATAGAGGCGCTTGCCATCCAAAACTACTTACACCTCTATAAACTAGGCAAAGATTAACATCTTATTATAAAAAGAACAAACAACAGAAAAGATAAGCAATCAAACATAAAAGAAATGAGTTGGAAAGAAACCATCAAGAAGTGTCTTAGCTTGGCATCCGCCCCTATCAGGAGGAACGCCAATTTCTTCGTGTTCATGTATATCCTGGGCACGGTAAGCTCTCTCATCACAATACCTAAGTATGGTACGCTCTACGACAACACGTTCCTCGAACTCTTTGTCGACCTCTACGTAACATGTGCCATCCTGGCGTTATTCCCAGAGAAAGTACGCTTCTGTCTCAGAGCCGTACTATACATTATATTATATACAGTAGCCGCTGCAGACACTTATTGCTTCGTCAACTTCGGTTCCACCCTCAATCCGTCTATGCTGATGCTGGTGGGTGAGACCAATGGGGATGAAGCAGCCAACTTCATTACGGCTTGCCTCTCTGCCGAAGTTCTCTTCAGCAGCGTGGGATGGATTGTGTTGCTCGGATTAATCCAAGCCGCCATCGCCATCTTCCGCAAGCCACTCATCAAGTTTTATGTATTCCTGATTACTTGCCTGGAGCTGGCTTCCATCAAAAAGAAGCTAATGGCGATTCCTCGCATGACGGCAGCCCTGCCTGCATGCTTCGGTATTCTCTGCATCTTACTGTTCCTGACAGGCTGCGTTACTTCCTGGCACAACAAGATGGCCACCCACAAACTGATGAACGAGAAGACCATCGGTGCCGTGGAACACGAATTGACAGCCAAGGACTGCGCTAAGCTCTACCAGCCAATCCATCGACTGGTTTTCAGCATCTATGCCAATGAGTTGGCTAGCCACCAAATAACCCAACTCATCCATGCCGCCCACGAAGTAAAAGTAGACAGCTGCAGCTATCGCTCACCTAACATCGTACTGATTATCGGTGAAAGTTTCGGTCGCCACCACTCCCAGCAATATGGCTACTTCATGGACACCACTCCTCGGCAGGTGGCACTGGAGAAAACTCGCAAGCTCACCAAGTTTACTGATGTGGTGACCTGCTGGAATTTGACCAGTTTCGTCTTCAAGAATGTATTCTCCACGCATGTTGTCGGCGAGAAGGGCGAATGGTGCGATTATCCCCTCTTCCCCGAAATATTCCGCAAGGCTGGTTACAACGTGACATTTATCACCAATGAGTTCTTGCCACAGGCAAAGGAGGCTGTATACGACTTCAGCGGAGGCTTCTTCCTGAATAACCCAGAACTGAGCAAGTTGCAGTTCAACCATCGCAACACACAGTTGCATAACCTCGATGACGGGCTCTTGAAGGACTACGATGATAGTCTGAAGCAATATCAGAAGGAGCACAACCTAACCATCTTCCACCTGATGGGCCAGCACGTGAACTACAACTTCCGCTATCGCAAGGAGCAGGCCCGCTTCTGGGCAAGCAGCTATGAGGACAAGCGACCAGAGCTGAGCGTCAAGCAGCGCAAAATGCTGAGCTACTATGACAACGCCACCCTCTACAACGACTCCATCGTGGCAGCCATCGTGAAGCGATTCTCCAAGGAGAACGCCATTGTCATCTACATGCCCGACCATGGAGAGGAATGTTACGAGGAGAACCGAGGCTTCATCTGCCGCAACCATTCAGCAGCCATCGACTGGCCACTGGCTCACTATGAGTTTGAGGTGCCTTTCTGGATTTACTGTTCGCCAAAGTATATCAAGACCCACCGCGACATCTATCGGCAGATACGCCGAGCCAAGGACAAGCGATACATGACCGATGCCCTGCCTCACCTATTATTATATCTGGCTGGCATCGAGACCCCAACCTACAAGGAGGAATACAACATTCTGAGCCCCAAGTACGACGAGATGCGACCTCGCATACTAAAGAACTCCGCCGACTACGACAAGCTCCGCGATGCACACAATGCAGAAGTGGAAAAGAAAAAAGCCGCTGAAGAGGCCAAGGAGAATGAACAAAAGAACAAAAAGGGAAAAACAAAGAGATACATAAAGAAGAGAACTAGATAAAGAAAGGAGAAAGTGATTATGAACCAACCTACATTATCCCGCTCGGCATGCAATGCACTGAGAGGACTTGCCATCATTGGCATTTTCTTGCATAACTATTGCCACTGGCTTGGGCCAATCGTCAAGGAGGATGAGTATCAGTACTTCCAGCACAACGTGGACTGGCTGACGCAAGTGATGGCTAATCCAGACATCAACCTGCCCCTCCATCTGTTTTCGTTCTTCGGCCACTATGGCGTGCCCGTATTTCTCTTCTTAAGTGCCTACGGACTGGTGATGAAGTATGAGGCTAAGCCGCATCTTGACACCACCACACAGATGTATTCCATATCTGGCAAGAACCAATCATGGCGTCTCAACTGGCGAGAGCCTTTGCGCTTCATCCGCTACCATTATCTGAAACTCTTCAAGATGATGATTGTGGGATTCGTGGCTTTCACCATGATAGACTATGTGACCCCTAGTCCTCGCCACTATAGCGTAGTGGGCATCATATCAATGCTGGGCATGTTCAACAATGTGCTGCCAAACCCAGACGACATCATCTGGCCAGGTCCATTCTGGTTCTTCGGTCTGATGCTGCAACTCTATATAGTCTATCGCCTATTGCTCTACCGTCGCCATTGGGGATGGACAGTAGGACTGATGGCTATCTGCATCGGCATCCAACTGGCCTTGGGCTTCGCCAACCCTGAGAGCGAGGCGATGAACCGCTATCGCTACAACTTCATGGGAGGCATGTTGCCATTCGGGCTCGGACTGCTCTATGCCCGATATGGAGAGAAGATACTCATGACGTTCCACTCGCCAGTGACCAACGTGTTCGGTTGCATATTCTGCCTTTCGCTCATCTATACACTGAGCGGCAGCATGACAGGCTGGACCTTCGTGCCATTCTTCATCTGCCTGCTGTGCGTGATCGTGGCAGAATTGCTGGAAGGAGTCAACTGGCTCAAGGGCGTATACAAGGTTTTGGAGTGGATGGGCACCATCTCGGCAGCCCTCTTCGTCTGCCATCCTATCACGCGCAAGATTTTTATCCCAATCAGTCGACATGGCGACATGTATGCAGGCTTGCTGCTCTATATCGTTTCGAGCATCTGCCTGGCATGGCTCTTCTCACAACTGATGAAGAAGATACCGAATCCGAAGTTTCAAAAGTGAAGAACGAAGAGTGAAGAGTGATGAATCCAATAGCAACAAAAGCTATTGTCTTAACTCCTCTAACTCCTTAACTCCTTTAACTCCTCAATCATGATAAAGATAAAAGACATAGAACTGGCGAACATCAGCAGGTTTCGCGGCGAGTTGATGGGAGCAGCGATGCTCTTCATCATCCTTTTCCATGTGGCATTGCCAAGGGAAGACATGTTTTACGGACTCCGCAGGATGGGCAACGTGGGAGTAGACATGTTCCTCTTCCTCAGCGGCATCGGTCTGTGGTTTTCTTGGGCGAAGAATCCTTCCACCAAGCATTTCTTCATCCGCCGATACCTGCGCATCTATCCTACATGGCTCATCATCGCCTGCCTGTTCTACATTCCCCGTTTCCATGACGGAAGCACCTGGGACTGGGTGAATCTCCTGGGCGAGATAACTATCAATTGGGGGTTCTGGCTCCACGACGAGCTTAACTTCTGGTATATTCCTGCCACCATGATGCTCTATCTCTTTGCCCCTGCCTATATGGAGCTTATCAAGCGGCACCCTATCTACAAGTGGTTGCCGGTGGTGATGATCATGTGGTGCATCCTCGTGCAATATGTCACCCCAATCAACCATGCCGTAGGCCATCTGGAGATATTCTGGAGCCGTGTGCCTATCTTCTTCATAGGCATCAACATGGGCGAGATGGTCAGGCAGAAGCAAACGCTCGATGGCACCAGCATTTGGATGATATGGCTCATGTTCTGGATGACGCTCATGGCAAGTATCTTCCTGGAGCAAGAGAAACACGGCATGTTCCCACTATTCCTGGAGCGCATGCTCTACATCCCGCTTACCATCACGAGCATCCTGCTACTGAACCGCATCTTCCGTCGCACGCCACGTTGGTTTAACAAAGCCTTCATGTTTGTGGGAGCACTCAGTCTGGAATGTTACCTCATCCATATCCATTTCGTGCTCAACTATATCGAGCGAGAGCATTGGGGCTACTGGCCTACCTTCCTGACATGCGTAGCCATCACCCTGCCACTATCATGGATACTGAGCAAGATTGCGGGATGGATTTCCAAGCAACTGTCTAAAGTCATTAAGTAAAGAGAAAGAGTAAGAATATAAAAAATAAGAATATAAAGTGTAAGATATGAACGAGAATAAAACGAGAGATAGCAAGGGATTAGGCGCTTGGATGCGTCTGATTCGCCCAAAGCAATGGATCAAGAATGCATTTATCTTCGTACCATTGTTCTTTGGTGGTGCCTTGTTTCATGTAGATGCCCTCTTGTGTGGCATTATCACTTTCTTTTCCTTCAGCTTTGCGGCATCAAGCATCTATTGCCTCAACGACATCATAGATGTGGAGGCAGACCGTCGGCATCCGGTAAAGTGCCATCGCCCAATAGCATCGGGGGCAGTGAGCATCAGCCAGGCATATATCCTCATGCTGGTCATGTTCGCTCTTTCGATTGGTATAGTATGCGTGTTGGGGTCACTCGAAGTTATTGGCATCATCACTTTTTACTGGCTGTTGAACCTAGCATATTGTGGCAAGCTGAAGCAATATGCCATCATCGACGTATGTATCGTGGCTTTCGGTTTTGTGTTGCGCTTGCTTGCAGGTGGTGTTGCCACACACATCATGCTGAGCAAGTGGATTGTGCTGATGACCTTCCTCATCACTCTCTTCATGAGTTTCGCCAAGCGCCGTGATGATGTGGTTCGCATGGAGAAAACAGGAGAGGCACCTCGCAAGAACACCATCCGCTACAATCTTACCTTCATCAACCAGGCTATCACCATCACAGCTTCCGTTACCTTGGTATGCTACATCATGTATACGGTGAGCCCAGAGGTTATTGAGAATTTCCATACGGAGAACCTATATCTTACCAGTGTTTTTGTACTGGTGGGCTTGTTGCGCTACATCCAGATAGCCGTGGTAGACCAGCAGAGCGGTGACCCAACGAAGATTATCCTTCGAGACCGCATCACCCAGTTCATCCTATTGGCATGGCTCTTGTCATTCCTCTTCCTCATCTATATCGTATAAGGAACAACTAAGTATTATCATATAAGACATTACTCTCACTCTGAAATGGAAAAGAAAAAGATATATTGTTTCGACTTTGACGGAACATTGACCACGAGCGATACACTGCTCGAATTCATCAAGTATGCCAAGGGAAGAGGACGTTTCCTCATGGTATTCTTGATGTATAGCCCGTTATTGGTGCTGATGAAGTTGCACCTTTATCCCAACTGGAAGGCGAAACAACGTATCTTCTCCCATCTTTTCGAGGGGATGAGAAAAGAGAAGTTTGATGCACTCTGCCGTGGGTTTGCCGAGGAGCACCAGCACCTCTTGCGCCCACAAGGAGTAACCCGTGTACACGAGGCCTTGGCAGAAGGCTCAGAGGTATTTATCGTAAGTGCTAGCATCGACAACTGGGTACGCCCTTTCTTCCAGGTTCGAGGCTTGGATGCCATTGAGGTACTGGGCACCCAGGTAGAAGTAGTAGATGGAAAGCTAACTGGTCGCTTTAAGACCAACAACTGCTATGGCAAGGAAAAGGTGCGCCGCATCACGAAAGCCCTAACCAAACAATCTGCAGACACAGACTGTTCCACCCATCCCCCATTCGACCGAAGCCAATATGACATCGAGGCTTTCGGTGATAGTAGGGGAGACAAAGAGATGCTCTCTTTCGCAGACAAGGGGCATTACAAACCATTCTGAAATAAGCAATGAAGTCAACACAAAGAAACACTGACCTCGACTGGATTCGAGCCATTCTCATCATGCTCATGATATTGATACACATCGTGAGCTTCGGCAACGCCTACCCCCATCTCAAGGCTGGCATCCTATCGTTCATGATGCCAACTTTCCTCATCATCACGGGCTATCTCGTGAACATCGAAAAGACCAAGAGGCAAATGGGCAAGTATCTGCAATGCCTCGCCTTGCCATACATCATCATGGTGACAGGGTTCTCCGTGCTCTCTTACTTCATGCCGGTAAGGGACGGTATCACGGAGCTGTCATTATCGCAGATATGCCAGAAGATATTCATCACTTCCATCGGTCCCTATTGGTTCATCCAAACCATGATTATCTGTGGCATACTCTATTACGTGGCCTTCAAGGGAAGATTTCGGAATGGACAAGCCGAAAGCCAAGAGAAGACCTATTCGAGCCTGTTCATATTCGCCATCCTGCTAGCCATCGCTTCGCAGCACCCGGCATTGAACGCAAGTGCCGCCATCTATTATTTCATCGGCGCTGCCATCAATCAGAGCCATATCGAATGGGGCAAGATATTCCGTCCAGAGCCAATAGCCATCATCTTGTGGGCTTATCTACTAAGCCAAAAGGACTGGTATGACTGGGGGTATGTCGCCGTGGTATTCTCTTGTTGGTGCTGCATCTCTGCACTACAATGGATTCGCCGACTCACCCTACTGTCATTTTCCAACAAGAGGAATATTCCTGCCTGGGCTGGTCAAAAGATTGATGCCACCTTATTATATATAGGTCGCAACACACTGCCCATCTATCTTTTCCACCCCATCTTCACCATGGCGGCAAAATTCTACCATCCGCTTTTCGCCTTCGACAAGAGCGAGATTCTCTTCGCCCTCTTCACCGTGGCACTAGCCATCGTTGGTAGTCTCGCCATTGCCAAGGGAATGGAGTGCACCAAACTTGCTTACATCTTCGGAAAGGAGAAAATGCTGAGATAAGACGAAGATACAAGGAAGAGCCTACACTTTTAAGGCAATAAATTTGCAGGATAGAAGAAAAAAGAGTAATTTTGCACGCTGATTCATAAGGGCACATATTCTAACCATGTTTAAACATGGTTTAAACATCATTCTGTTTATGTGCTAGGCTAATCAACAAGTGCAAGACAAACATTAAAGAAAGTGCAAGATGAACATAAAGGATAAGTTTGACAACCTAGATGC